>DASZZK010000516.1:0-2241 GCA_035544975.1 Casimicrobiaceae bacterium
TGTCAAAGAAAAGAGTGAAAACAAAGACTTCGCGCGGCTCAACGACGCTGCGGCAGATCCCGCGGTGCTGATCCTGGCGTCGTCCTCGAGCTACCGCCGAGCGCTTCTGGAGCGGCTCGGTCTGCCGTTCAGCGTCGTCGCGCCGGAGATCGACGAGGCAGTGCGCGACGGAGAGCTCCCCGCCGCCACTTCGGTTCGCCTCGCCGAGGCCAAGGCGCGCGCGGTTGCGGCGAGACATCCGGAGGCGCTCATCATCGGCTGCGACCAGGTGGCCGCCTGCGATGGAATAGCCATCGGGAAGCCTCGCGATCGCGACGACGCGCTGGCGCAGCTGAGAGCGATGCGCGGGCGAACCATCATCTTTCACACGGCATTGGCAGTGCTCAACGCGCGCACCGACCGTTGTCAGCTCGCGTTGGTCGACGTTGCCAGCACCTTCCGCGTGCTTGGGGACGAACAGCTCGCGGCATACGTCGATCGGGATCAGCCCTACGACTGCGCCGGTTCGGTCAAAATTGAGTCGCTCGGTATCGCGCTCTTCTCGCGCGTCGCCAGCGACGATCCGACGGCACTGATCGGGCTGCCCTTGATACGCCTGACCGACATGCTGCTGGCCGAAGGCATGCAGATCCTTTGATCGCGCCTCGTCCTCTTCCGGGTCGCCTGTTTCTCGTTCCAAACCTGCTTGGGGTCGTGCCGCCGGCGGAGGTACTGCCTCAGCGTACGATCGACGTCGCCCGCGCTCTAAAGCATTTTGTGGTCGAAACGCCCAAGGCTGCTCGCCAATTCATCAAGTCCCTGCAATCGGCGCAGCCGATGCAATCGATCGATTTTGCAACGCTTGACGTCAACACGCCGCCGAAGCGCGTGGCCCAATTACTGCAGCCCGCGCTCAACGGAGAGGATCTGGGGCTGCTTTCGGACGCCGGCTGTCCCGGAGTCGCCGACCCCGGCGCGCTCCTGGTTGCGGCTGCTCATCGCGCCGGCGTTCGCGTCGTGCCGCTGGTGGGTCCATCGGCCGTGCTGCTGGCGCTCATGGCTGCCGGAATGAACGGCCAGCAGTTTGCCTTCCACGGTTACCTGCCGGTGGCCCCGGAGGCGCGCATCAAATCGCTCAAGGCGCTCGACGATGCCGTCGCGCGGAGCGGTTTCACCCAGATCTATATCGAAACGCCGTATCGCAACGATGCGCTGCTCGCCGCAACATTGGCGGCGTGCCGGGCATCGACGGAGCTTTGCGTGGCGGCCGATTTGACCCTGCCGACCGAGCAGGTGATTCGACGGCCGATTGCGCAATGGCGCGACAGCGCGCGTACCGAATTAAGCCGCCGCCCGGCGATTTTCCTGCTTGGAACGATCTAGGACGCGATCCGCCCGGCTGAACTCCACCAGCCGTCTCCTATCGAGCATCCAGCGCGTCGCGGCTTGGCCTATTGGCCCTCGTCGTCGGGCGAGTTCTTGATGTAGCTCTTGAGCATCCGGTTCTCGAAGCTCTGCTCTTCGTACACCGCTTTGGCCACGTCGTGAAACGACACCACGCCGAGCAGCGTAGGGCCGTCGATGACCGGCACATACCGTGCGTGCCGATCCAGCATCGCGCGCCGTAACTCCATCACGTCGAGGCCGGTTGTCGCAGTCAACGGATCGCGCACCTGGATGTCGCTCACTTTGAGATCGCCGAGCTGTCCCTTCTGCTTCGCAAGGGCCTGGAGCACTTCCGAGAAAGTAAGCATTCCAACCATCTGGCCGTGATCCATGACGACCAGTGAACCGATGTCATGCTGAGCCATGACGTTTACCGCATCCAGCACCGTACCGTGCGGAGGGGTGATGAAGAGTGCGTTTCCCTTGATACGCAGGATCTCGCTGACCAGCATTTCGCCTCCTCGCGTGACTTTCCATTGCAGGTTACTCCGGCTCGATGGCCACGCGCAACCGGGCAAGCGGCTCTCGGCAGCGCGGCGCCTAACTCGCCAGGACGCGCCTTTCGCGCAGCGCCTGCGCCAGCGTGCCGCTGTCGACGTACTCGAGCTCTCCGCCGACCGGCACGCCGCGCGCGAGCCGGGTAACCTTGAGCTTGCGCGCGCCGAGCAGCTCGGCGATGTAATGCGCGGTCGCCTCGCCCTCGTTGGTGAAATTGGTCGCCAGCACGACCTCGCTGACCGCTCCATCGAGCGCTCGCTTGAGCAGCCGGTCGAGGCCGATGTCGCGCGGACCGACGCCGTCCAGCGGCGAGAGCCG
>DASZZK010000517.1:0-3855 GCA_035544975.1 Casimicrobiaceae bacterium
GGAAAAGGTCTGACCTAACACCTTCGCACCGGACGGCAAAGACCGCTCCCGCCGTCTCGGCTCATTCCAGTCCCGGGCTCACGGTCTGGCCCGGGCCTAAACGCGCAGCGATGCGCAATCCGGGCAGCGCTTTCCAGAACACCAGAAGCCCCACCAGACATACGCAGGCGTTGAGCGTAAATGCGGTGGCTTCGCCGGCATAGCGTGCCACCGCGCCGGCGGCGAGATTGCCGAACGGGAGCATGCCCAGAAACGCCATCGTGTACAGGCTCATGACGCGGCCGCGCTTGTCGTCGTCGACCAGTGTCTGCACCAGGGTCTGAATCGAGGCTTGGGCCGCGATCAACCCGGCCCCCAGCACGACGAGCAAGGGCAGCGCCAGTGCAAAGCGTGTCGAGTAGGCAAACGCGAGCATGGCGAGCGATGCGATCGCTCCCGCAACGAGGATCACGCGGTCCAGGCCGCGGGTCGTATGCCGGCTCGCGAGGTAGAGCGCTGAAATCAGCGCACCGCCGCCGGCAGCGGAGAGGAGCATGCCAAGCGTGTGCGCATCGCCGCCAAACACGTCCTTGGCAAAGACCGGCATCAGCGTCGAATAGGTCCCGACCGTGCTGCTGATCAACGCGATGAGCAGCAAGGCCGCTCGAATCGGCCGAAAACCGAACGCCGACTTCGCCCCTTCCAGCCAGCTCGCAAGCCATCCTGCGGGAGGCGCCGGGGCCCGGGCCGCGGGCCAGCGCATCTGGGTCAGGGCGTAGAGCACCGCGCCGAAGGACAGCGCGTTGAGGCCGAAACAGACCGCTTCACCGACTGCCGCAATCAGGATTCCGGCAAGCGCGGGGCCGACCACGCGAGCGCAATTGATCAACAGCGAATTGAGTGCAATCGCGTTCGGCAAGTGCGCACGATCGCCGACCAGGCGCGCGATCATGGCGTGACGCAAAGGAATATCGAACGCCGACGCGCAGCCAAGCACCAATGCCAGCGCCGCAACGTGCCAAACGGCAACTTTTCCGGTCGCGGTAAGCGCCGTCAAGATAAGCGCTTGCGTCACCATCACCGACTGCGTGATCAGCAGCGCCCTTCGGCGATCGACGCGATCGGCAAGCACGCCGGCGACCGGCGCCAGTAGCAGCACCGCGATGTACTGACAGAACGTGACCACGCCCAGCAGCAGCGCCGAGCCCGAAAGCCGATAGGTGAGCCATGACATCGCCACTTGCTGCAACCAGGTGCCGATCAGCGACAGGCCCTGTCCGAAGAAGAACAGGCGAAAGTTCCGGTGCGAGAGCGCGCGAAAAAGCGGAAAGGTCGGCATGGATGGGACAGACGCGTGCAGCGGATTAAGCGCACCAAGCGCACATTCCGGCGTACGGCTTAAGCGGAGCCCGACAGGCGGTCGAGTTGTGTCCTCACCTTGTTCAGCGTGGCCTCGTTCGCTTGCAGCCGCGCACGCTCGTCTGCCACCACCGCCGCCGGCGCGCGACCGACGAACGACGCATTGGCGAGCTTTTCTGGGGCCTTGGCGATATCGTTTTCCAGTCGCGCGCGCTCCTTGCCGAGGCGGGCTCGCTCAGCAACAAGGTCGACCTCGATATGGAGCATGAGCCTGTCGCTGCCGACGACCTCGACCGGAGCGTCGTGGCTCGGAAGCTCGTCAACGATTTCCAATCCGGATAGCTTGGCAAGCGCTACCACGTAAGCTGACGAGGCGCGCAGGGAGGCCTCGTCCCCCGAGGCAAACGCCGCGATGCGCTGAGCCGGGGACACGCCCATCTTGCTGCGCAGCGTCCGCAACGCCACCGTACGCTCCTTGATGCGCGTCACCTCGCGCTCCGCTTCGGAATCAAGTGGCGAGCCATCCGATGCAGGATACGGCTGGATCGAAATCGATTCGCCGCGCACACCGGCAAGCGGTGCGACCTTCTGCCACAACTCTTCGGTGATGAAGGGGATGAAGGGGTGCGCCAGGCGCAGCATGGTCTCCAGCGTGCGGACCAGGGTTTGCCGGGTGGCGCGCTGCTCGGCCTCGGTTCCTTGTTGCGCGCCATTTTGCAACTGCACCTTGGCCAGCTCGACGTACCAGTCGCAATACTCGTCCCACACCAGCTCGTAGATCGATTTCGCAGCCAGGTCGAAGCGATACGCAGCGAGATGGCTTGCAATCTCGGCTTCCGCGCTCTGCACGCGGCTCCGGATCCATCGGTCGGCGACCGAAAATCGTGTCGGCTTGGATGGATCGAGGCCGACATCCTTGCCGTCGACGTTCATGAGCACGAATCGCGTCGCGTTCCATAGCTTGTTGCAGAAATTGCGATAGCCTTCACAGCGCGACAGATCGAAGTTGAGCGTCCGGCCAAAGGTCGCGAGGCTGGCAAAGGTGAAACGCACCGCGTCGGCGCCGTAAGCCGGGATGCCGTTTGGAAACTGTCGCTTGATCCGCTTCTGGATCGCGGCACGTTGCTTCTCCAGCACCAAGCCTTGAATCTGCTTCGCCAGAAGGTCCTCGAGGCTGGTGCCGCCGATCAGATCCAGCGGGTCGAGCACATTGCCCTTGGACTTGGACATTTTCTGGCCCTCCTCGTCGCGCACGATCGAATTGATGTACACGTCGCGGAAGGGCAGCTTGCCGGTGAAATAGGTCGTCATCATGATCATGCGCACGACCCAGAAAAAAATGATATCGAAGCCGGTGACGAGTACCGAGCTCGGCAGAAACATTTCGAGCTCGCGCGTCTTCTCCGGCCAGCCGAGCGTCGAATGACACCACAAGGCGGACGAGAACCACGTGTCCAGCACGTCGGGGTCCTGCCTCAGTGCAGCGGCCGGTCTGCCGCATTTCCGCGATGCCTCCTCGACGTTGCGCGCCACGACGATGTTGCCCTCCCCGTCGTACCAGGCGGGAATCCGATGTCCCCACCAGAGCTGGCGCGAGATGCACCAGTCGTGAACGTTTGCCAGCCAGTGGTTATAGGTCGACGTCCAGTGGTCGGGAACGAAGCGGATCGGATCGGGCGCTTGCGCTCCGGTGCTCGCCAAGCCTCCGTTCACCGCTTGCAGGCAGATGTCCTTGAACGACTTGCCACCGAGGAAAGGATGCGAAGAGGGCGCGGGTTTGCTCATCGCGACGAACCATTGATCGGTGAGCATCGGCTCGATGACTTCGCCGGTGCGGCCGCAGCGCGGGACGACCATCTGGTGCGGCTTCTCGGCGCGCAAGAGGCCGGCGCTCCTCAGGTCGGCAAGAACCGCCTCGCGCGCGACGTAGCGATCCAGGCCGCGGTATTTGTCCGGCACGTTGTCGTTGAGCTTGGCGTCGAGCGTAAAGATGGTGATCGGCGTCAGACCGTGACGCTGGCCGATCTCCCAATCGTTGACGTCGTGCGCCGGTGTGATCTTCACCGCACCCGTGCCAAATGCCTTATCGACGTAGGCGTCCGCGATCACCGGAATGCGGCGTCCGGTGAGCGGCAGGAGGACCTCCTTGCCAACCAGATGGGCGTATCGCGCGTCATCCGGATTCACCGCCACCGCGACGTCCCCCAGCATCGTCTCGGGCCGTGTCGTGGCGACGGTCAAGTCGCCGCTTCCATTCGCCAACGGATACCGGATCTCCCATAGCGTGCCGGTCTCCTCTTCGTTTTCCACCTCCAGGTCGGACACGGCAGTGCCGAGTTTCGGATCCCAGTTGACGAGCCGCGTGCCGCGATAGATCAGACCATCGTCGTAGAGCCGGACAAAGGTCTCGATGACCGCGCTGGAAAGTCCCGCGTCCATGGTGAAGCGCTCGCGTGACCAGTCGCATGACGAGCCGAGCCTGCGCATCTGATGGGTGATGGTCGAGCCGGACTCCTC
>DASZZK010000518.1:0-2651 GCA_035544975.1 Casimicrobiaceae bacterium
CGCCTGCGACGATGCCCGAGTACGCCTCGAGCGTGGCGCGACCGCCGATGATGTCGCTCATGTGCACGTCGAAGGCGGCGAATCCGGCGCGATCGAACGCCGCGGCCAGTTCAACCTGGCCGTTGACGCCCTGCTCGCGAAGCACCGCAATCTTCGGCCGCGCGCCTTTGGCGATGTAGGGAGCGGCAATGTCGTCGCTGGGATCGAACCTCAGATGTGGCGAGAGGCCCGGGTCGCCGGCGTCTAGGAGCCGCTCGAATTCCTGATCCGCGCTGTCGGGGTTATCGCGCAGGTGCTGCATGGCGTGGCTCGTCCGCGACCATGCGCGATGGAGATCGATACGCGATTCATCGAGCAGCAGCTCGCCGTTGCGTTCGATGCGAATGCGTCCGTCGCGGGTGGGTCTGCCGATCGGATCGCAGCGCAGTCCTGCGCCCTTGAACGCTGCCTTGACCTCATCTTCTTCCGTTTGATTGACTTGCAGCACCGCGCCGAGCTCTTCGCTGAACAATGCTTCGAGCGGCGTTCCGGGCAGCGCATCGAGCTCGACGGCCAAGCCGCAGCGCCCGGCAAAGGCCATTTCCGCGAGAGCGACAAACAAGCCGCCATCCGAGCGGTCGTGATATGCAAGCAGCCGGTCCGCTGCGTGAAGCGCCTGAACGACGGTGAAGAACGATTTCAGCCGCTGCGCATCGTCGAGGTCCGGCGCGACGTTACCCATCTGCCCGAACACCTGGGCGAGCGTCGAGCCTCCGAGACGATTCTTGCCGTCGCCAAGGTCAACCACCAGTAGCACCGTGTCCCCGCGACCGGGCCGCATTTGTGGAGTCAGCACGCGGCGCGCATCGGCAACGCGTGCGAATGCCGACACGATCAGCGACACCGGCGCCGTCACTTCCTTGTCGATGCTTCCTTCGCGCCACGCCGTGCGCATCGACATCGAGTCCTTGCCCACCGGGATGCTCACACCGAGGGCCGGACAAAGCTCCATCGCAACCGCGTGAACCGTGTCGTAGAGCGCGGCGTCCTCGCCGGGATGCCCGGCGGCGGCCATCCAGTTGGCCGAAAACTTGACGTCGCTCAAATGTTCGATGCCGGCGGCGGCGAGATTGGTCAACGCTTCGGCGATCGCCATGCGCCCGGAAGCCGGTCCGTCGATCAACGCAAGCGGCGTTCGCTCGCCCATCGCCATGGCTTCGCCGGCATAACCATCGAAATCCATCAGTGTCACCGCGACGTCGGCGACCGGCACCTGCCACGGCCCGACCATCGGGTCGCGCGAGCAAAGACCGCCGACAGTGCGGTCTCCGATCGTCACCAGGAATGTCTTGTCGGCGACCGCCGGAAACTGCAGCACGCGATACGCCGCCTCGCGCAGCTCGATACCGGACGAATCGAACGCGGGAAGCTCGCGCCGGACATGGGCAACGTCGCGCGTCATCTTCGGCGGCTTGCCCAGTAATACGGAAAGCTCCATGTCGACCGGGCGATTTTTAAAAACCGGATCCTCGACGACCAGGCGATCGTCGCCGGTGGCCTGGCCGACCACCGCGAACGGGCAACGCTCGCGCACGCATAAAGCCCCAAAACTCTCGAGCGCTTTGGCCTGGATCGCCAGCACGTAGCGCTCCTGCGCTTCGTTGCACCAGATCTCGCGCGGCGACATGCCCGGTTCTTCCGACGGAATACTGCGCAAGTCGACCCGGGCGCCGGCGCCGCCTCCGTGCGCCAACTCGGGCAAGGCGTTCGACAGGCCGCCGGCGCCGACGTCATGAATCGACAGAATCGGATTGGCGTCACCCATTTGCCAGCAGCGGTCGATAACCTCCTGCGCCCGGCGTTGCATCTCGGCGTTGCCGCGCTGCACCGAATCGAAATCGAGATCGATGGGATTGGCGCCGGTCGACATCGATGACGCCGCGCCCCCTCCCATGCCGATCAACATGCCCGGACCGCCAAGCTGAACGATCAGCGCGCCTTGCGGCAGCGCACGCTTGTGTGCGTCCCGGGCAGCGATATTGCCGACGCCGCCGGCGATCATGATCGGCTTGTGATAGCCGCGCACTTCGCCGTCGACTCGCTGCTCGAAGGTGCGAAAGTAGCCCAGCAGATTGGGACGTCCGAACTCGTTGTTGAACGACGCTCCGCCGATGGGCCCCTGGAGCATGATCTCCAGCGGCGTCGCGATGCGCTGTGGTGTGCCTATCCAGTACTCCGGCGCGCGAGCGCCGCATTGCGTTTGCCCTTGCCCTCCGGGAAACGAGGACAGAATGGCGACCGACGGCGCGGGCGGGAGCTCCCAGGGCTGCGCAAGGCCGGGGATACGCAAATGCGACACCGTAAATCCGGTGAGTCCCGCCTTGGGTTTGGCTCCGATACCGGTCGCGCCCTCGTCTCGAATCTCGCCTCCGGAGCCCGTTGCGGCGCCCGGAAACGGCGCGATCGCCGTTGGATGATTGTGCGTCTCGACCTTCATCACAAAATCGGTCGCTTCCCATCGCGCGCCGTAGCGGCCATCGGCACCAGAATAGAAACGCCGTACGCGTCTGCCGTGGGCCACGGCGGCGTTGTCGGCATATGCAACCACCGTGCCTTGCGGGCTGACCCGATGCGTGTGGCGAATCATGGCGAACAGCGAATGCTCCTGGCGC
>DASZZK010000519.1:0-9171 GCA_035544975.1 Casimicrobiaceae bacterium
GCGAAGCCAATCGTCATGCGGTAGAGCTGCGCCAAGCGAAGACCCAGTGTTCTAGAACGTCATCCCCGCGAAAGCGGGGACCCATGTTGACTTACGAACCAATGGATTCCCGCCTTCGCCCTGTTCAAGAATGGACAAGACTTCATTCCCCCAAGTGTTCAACCCACTTGACACCAACCATAGAATCTTTCGCGGGGATGACGATATTGAGCGGTGACGAATGCGGTGCAGCCTCACATGCAGCAGTCTCGCTATTCCCTGTAAGCCTCGACCGGGATCATGAGCTTCACGTCGTCGCCAACTGCCTTGGGAATGCCGTACTTCATTCCCCATTCCGAGCGCTTGATCGTCGTCGTCGCCTCGGCGCCGCACATCGCCTTCTTGTTGAACGGGTTCTCCCCGCAGACGTCGTTAGCAACTTTCAAGGTGACCGGCTTGGTGACGCCGAGGAGTGTCAGCTCGCCATCCAGACCAACCACGCGATCGCCGTCGAAAGTCAAGTTGGTCGACTTGAAGGTCATGGTCGGATACTTGGCAACGTTGAAAAAATCCTCGCTCTTGACGAGTGTGTCGAGCTTGGGATCGATCGTCTTGATCGAGGTCGTATCGATCGTAACTTCGACGCTTCCCTTCCTCGCCGCGCGATCGAGCGTGACCTTCCCGGTCGCCTTGCCGAACGACCCGCGCTGCAGCGAGAAGCCCATGTGCCGTACCTCGAATGTCGGCTGCGAATGCACGGGATCGATCGTATAAGTGTCCTCAGCGGCGGCGCGGCCCGCGGCGATCGCGAGCGCCAGCGCCACGGTCGCGGCGACAAGCTGTCTGGTCATGATGTCTCCTGTGGACGAAAGTGCTCCTTGGATGAGAAAACCGCGAGTGCCGCGACCGCCGTAGAGATCAAGCCCCGCGGCGCTTTTGTTTCAGGGCTCCGAGCTTCGGCCGCAGTCTGCCGGCGCTGCCCCTAGCGAATTTGTCGTGTGCAAGGCGAAGCAAGGCGGCGCATAAGGACAGCCGCGCAGTTCCTCGTTATTGCTGTATTCCCTCGATCGCCACAACGATGTTCACGTCGTCGGCAGTCGAGGCCTGGTTTTTAGTCATGCCGAACTCCGAGCGCTTGACGCTCGCGGTGACTTCGGCACCGCACGCCAGCTTTTTGGTCGCAGGATGAATGGCACACCTGAAGTCGGCCACGGACAGCGTGACCGGTTTGGTTACACCGCGCATCGTCAGCTCGCCTTCGGCGGCCACGACGCGGTCCCCATCGAACTTCAGGCTGGTCGACTTGAAGGTGATCATCGGAAACTGGGCGACGTTGAAATAGTCCTCGCCTTTGAGCATCGTCTCGCGCGACGGGCTGCCCGAAGTCACCGAAGCCGCGTCGATCGCCACATCAATCGAGCCCTTTTTCGCGGCGCGGTCCAGCATCACCATGCCGGTCGTCCTGCCGAAGCTCCCGCGTTGCAGCGACAGGCCGAGATGGCTTATCGAGAAGGTCGAAGCCGTGTGCAGGGGGTCGACCCTGTAGCTTTCCTGGCTGAACGCGGGCGCAGCGAACGCGACAAAAAACGCGGCGACGACGAAACGGACACGCATAGGTTCTCCTCCTGATCGCGGCGGGACGTTGAAAGGATCGGGTCGTGCGCCCTTTTAACGGTCGCCCGCATCGACTGCCACTGCCGGCCATTACCTGCAGGCCGCCGGCTCGCCTCATTCCAGAGTTTATGCCACAGGCGGCAGCACCATCCGGATCCGGACAACGACGTCGTTGTCGACCATCTCGGTGTCGGCCCACATGCCTTCGCCGACCTTGTAGTCGATGCGCTTCAACGGAAAGCTGCCCTCGGCGACGCTGTTGCCGGTCGCATCCTTTTTGAGCGCGATTGGCACCACGACGTCCTTGGTGATTCCCTTGAGCGTGAGCTTTCCGGCGATCTCGTATCTGTCGCCGCCCAGGCTCTTGATCGAGGTCGAGGCGAAATGCGCGACCGGGAACTTCCCTGTGTTGAACCAGAGCGAACTCTTGATTTCGGTTTCCGACTCGTCGCTGGCGAGGTCGATGCTGCCGAGATCGATTTCGAAGTCCGCCTTCGATTTCGCCAGGTTCTTCGGCAGAAACACGATGTTGGCCTTCCACTTGCGGAACCGCCCCTCGACATTGACGCCCAGCTGCTTGGACACGAAGCGGATTTCGCTCTTGTCGATCAGCAGGCCCTGCCCCCCGGCCTGGCCAGCGGCGAGCAGCAGCGCCCCAAGCGACGGGATAAACGAACGCAACAGAACCATCATCCAGCGCTTCCTTTCGACCTGGTTCGCGGGAGCATGCGCATAAGCGCGGGGTCGCGGTCGACGAAGTGGTGCTTCAACGCGGCCGCCGTATGCACAAAGACCAGTGCGAACAGGGTAAAGTTCAATGCCACGTGCGCCCCCTTGAGCAAGCCGGCCAGCGCCTTGTCGCTGGGCACCAGGTCGGGCAGCGGGACCAGGCCCAGATAGACGACCTGCACGCCCGTCGCCGAGCTGTACAGCCAGCCGGATACCGGGATCACCAACAGCAGCACATACAACAGCACTTGCACCACCTCCGCGGCCCGTCGCTGCCAGTCAGGCATCGTCACGGGCGGCGGGGCCGGATGGACCCAGCGCCAACCGAGCCGCGCGCAAGTCAGGAGGAACACCGTAATGCCGATCCATTTGTGCCAAGCGTACCACTGCAGCTTCCGCGGGATGATCGGCAGCGGGACCATCGACAGCCCCAGCATGACATTGGCGACGATCAGCACGGCGGTCAACCAATGCAGCATGATCGCCGCGCCGCCATACCGACCTCCGCTTTCCTCCATCCTCATCGCTCGCCGCGCGCGCACGGTATCTTGTAATTAATGGTAAACAGGTGTCAACCCTCCATTGTTCCGTGGCACCGCTTCGGTCCGCCTACGCCAGTATAATGGCGCGAAGCCTTTATGGCGCCACGATGCATCGACTGCGCCCTTCCTGCCCGTCATGCTGAACGCCGGGATCACCTGGGCTTCCTCCGTCTTTTCCGGCGACTCCTGCTGCGGTCCGTTCTGCGTGTGTGGCTGGGCCTCGTCAGTCGAGCTTTTATCTTCGCCAGGGACGACCTAAGTGAACAACGCCGCGTTGCTCGCGCGCAGCCGCAGGGCGGTCTGGCATCCGTGCACGCAGATGAAACAGCACGAGACGACGCCGCTGGTTCCGATCTCGCGCGGCAGCGGGTCCTGGCTGTACGATTTCGACGGTCACCGCTATCTCGACGCAATCAGCTCCTGGTGGGTCAACCTGTTCGGGCACGGACACCCGGCGATCAATGCCGCGATCGTCGACCAGCTCGCAAAGCTCGAGCACGTCATGCTGGCCGGATTTACTCATCAACCCGTGGTCGAGCTCTCCGAGCGACTGTCGGCCATCGCGCCGGGCAAGCCCGGTCACTGCTTCTACGCCTCTGACGGCGCATCGGCGGTCGAGATCGCGCTCAAGATGAGCTTCCATTACTGGCGCAACGTGGGCCACGCCCGCAAAACGAATTTCGTCAGCGTGGCCCATGGATATCATGGCGAGACGGTCGGTGCCCTGTCGGTGACCGATATCCCGCTCTTCCGCGATGCTTACGGGCCGCTGCTGCGCCGTCAGGCGACGGTCCCCTCCCCTGACGCCCGGCTCGCGTCCGAGGGCGTATCGCCACGCGAACACGCGCTTGCGGCCGCAAACGCCCTCGATGTCCATCTCGCCGCCCATCACGACATCACTGCCGCGCTGATCGTGGAGCCGATGGTGCAAGGTGCCGCGGGCATGGCGATGCACGATCCGGCGTATCTCACGCGCGCACGCGAGCTCTGCACGCGATATAAGGTCCATCTGATCGCCGACGAGATCATGACCGGATTCGGACGCACCGGCACGATGTTCGCCTGCGAGCATGCCGCCATCGCGCCCGATATGCTGTGCCTGTCGAAGGGCATCACCGGCGGCTACCTGCCGCTGTCGGCGGTGCTCACCCGCGACGAGATTTACCAGGCGTTCTACGACGACGATCTTGCGCGCGGATTTCTGCACTCGCATTCCTACACCGGTAACGCGCTCGCCTGTCGTGCCGCGCTGGCAGTGCTCGATCTGTTTCGCGATAACGATGTGCTCGCGGCGAATCGAGCGTCCGCAGCGAAGCTCGACGAACTCGCGCGCCCGCTGGCGGCGCATCCCAAGGTCAGGAACTTCAGGCGACTGGGCATGATCTGGGCGTTCGAGGTCGTCGATGGGCAAAGCGGCGAACGCGATAATTTTGCGCGATGGTTCGCCGGAGAGGCGCTGACGCGCGAGATGCTGCTGCGGCCGATCGGCCGCACGGTGTACTGGATGCCGCCGTACTGCCTCGGGCAAGACGAGATGGAGATTCTCGCTTCGCGCACGCTGGAGATCGTCGCATGCGCCTGACCGCGCGCGGCACCTCATATGGCTCGCTGCGCGGCGCGCTGTGCTGCGCGCTGCTGCTCGCGCAGCAGGCGGGCGCCGCGCTGCCCCCGCCGGTCGCGCACGCGTTTCTCGACCAGCGCATTCCGCTGTCCTCGGTCAGCGCCTACGTGCAGGAAATCGGTGCGGCGAAGCCCTTGCTCACCCATCGGTCCTCGCAGCCGATGAACCCCGCGTCGACCATGAAGCTGGTGACGACGTTCGCCGGACTCGAGCTCCTCGGCCCCGACTATCGCTGGAAGACGGAAGCCTACGCCGACGGACCCATCGTCGCCGGCGTGCTGACCGGCGATCTGGTGCTCAAAGGCCGCGGCGATCCGAAAATCACGCTCGAGCAGTTCCGCGAGCTCGTTGTCCGCTTGCGCGCCAGCGGCCTGTCTTCCATCCGCGGCGACCTGGTGCTGGACCGGACCTGGTTCGATACCGGAGCGTACGATCCTGGCGCCTTCGACGCCGAGCCGCTGCGGCCCTACAACGTCGGCCCCGACGCGCTGGCGGTCAACTTCAAGACCGTGCGCTTCGTCTTTGCGCCCAATCTCGCGCGGGACACGGTCGAGGTTCGCGTCGAGCCGCCGCTCGACAATATCGTGATCCACGGAACGCCGAGGCTCGCCCCCGGCGACTGCGGCGATTGGCACAGCGGGGTGCAGGCACAGTTCAGCAACCGCGCCGAAAGCGCGGAGGCGACCTTTCGCGGCCGCTACCCGATTGCCTGCGGCGAGCGCGACTGGTACGTCGCGCTGCTCGACCATCCGCATTACGTCTTCAACCTGTTCGCTCGAACCTGGGCCGATGTCGGCGGCAGCTTTGCCGGCACCGTACGCGACGGCCGGACACCCATCTCGGCCACGCGCCTCGCCACGCTCGATTCGGTGCCGCTCTACGAGGCCGTGCGCGACATCAACAAACTGTCGAACAATCTTATGGCGCGGCAGCTTTTTCTGACGCTGGCGACGGCCGCCTTTCCACCGCCCGCGACGACCGCGCATGCAGCCGAGGCGGTCGAGCGCTGGCTTGCCAAGCGGAAGCTCAAGTTCCCCGAGCTGGTGATGGTCAACGGCTCCGGCCTGTCGCGACACGAACGCATCGCCTCGCAGAGCATGGCGCGGCTCTTGCTCGCCGCGGACGGCAGCAGCGTGCGCAACGAATACATAAGCTCGCTCGCCGTCGCGGCCACCGACGGCACCGTGGTCAAGCGCTTTCAGAACGACGAGGTTGCCGATCAGGCATTTCTCAAGACCGGCACCCTGGAAGGAGTGCGTGCCATCGCCGGATATGTCTTCGGTCCGAACGGGAGGCGCTTTGTCGTGGTCTGCTTCGTCAATCACCCGAATGCATCGCGCGCGCAGCCGCCGCTGGACCTGCTGGTGCAATGGGTCTACGACAACGCGCGTTAAAGCACGACGCAAGACCCGCGCAGGAGCTACATGCCGGGAATCGCCTTGCTGTCCTTGAACAGAGCGTAGCCACGAACCAGGCGATAGATCACCCAGATCGTCGCCGCGATCCAGATGCCGAAGGCGATCGGGATGCCGATCAGGATCAGGCCGAGCGTTACCAGCACCAACCCGCCGACCATCGCCCACAGCAACGAGAACCAGAAAGTGCGGATCAACCAGCGGTAGTGCGACGCGAGCCAGGTCCCCGCGGCTTCGGCCCGCCGGACGTAGGCAATGATGACCGCGACGATGCCGAGCACGCCGAAGAAGGGCGCGATCAGCGGAAAGCCCGAAGACACCAGGCCAAACACAGCCGCGATGCCGTAGAGCGCGTAGATCAGCAGCGTCGTTGAAATCAGCGAGGCCGATGGCGAGGCTGGCGGCAGGGCTTGCGATTCATAGGTTTCGGCCATCGCGAAATCTCCGTTATCGAGGCGGTCATGGTGACCGCGCCGCCTATATGGGGACGACCGGCGACGCTTCAACCGGATCCTCCACCCCACCGGTCGAAAACGCAGTCTGGATGGCCGCTCGGCGCGGAGTTTACGGTTGCGTACGCCTAGCGGGGCAAGCCGAATCCGCGCGGGCGGCCAAAAGGGATGTCGTCACGCAATCGTCCTGCGGGTTTTGCCGGCGCGGTTCCGTTGGCACGCGAAAAGAAGAGCGCAGGCTCATCCCGAGGCAGCGACTGATGGAACGTGAACGTTTTTTGATCGACGATTGCAGGAGCAGGACGAGGACGCGCGCTGTCGCAAGCAATACCCGGCGTTATAATGACCCTCGGGCGGGACTCGGGGCGCGGTTGCCGCGCCCGCGAGCCTGTCCTATTCATCTACGGGAGTTGACCATGATTGCTGCAAAAATGGAGCGCGGCCGGAAATCGCTGGTCAAGGATTTCGGCGATGTACTCGCGGAAGCCGAGACCCTGCTCAAACAGGCCGCCGCGGAGACCGGTGAACGGGCGAGCGATCTGCGCTCGCAGGTCGAAGCCAAGCTGCTGGCGGCGAAATCGAAGTTGCAGGATCTTCAGGACGATGCCGTCGATCGCGCCAAGGCCGCCGCCCGCGTCACCGATGATTATGTGCGCGACAATCCGTGGCAGGCGATCGGCGCCGCCGCGGCGGTCGGTTTCCTCGTCGGCGTGCTGATCAGCCGCCGCTGAACCGGTGTCCGAGCGTAACGATAATCGTCCGCAAGGCGGCGTCATGGGCGCGATGGCTCAACTCGCCGCCAGCGCGCTTGCCATGTTGCGCACCCGCCTCGAGCTCGCCAGCGTCGAGTTCGCGGAGGCGCGCGAGCACATCAAGGAAATGGTGCTGCTGGCGGCGGTCGGCATTGTGCTCGGTCTTTTCGCGCTGCTTTTCGCGTCGCTGTTTGTCATCGCCTATTTCTGGGATGAGTATCGTCTCGAGGCAGTCGGCGGAGTAACGCTGTTCTACGTCGCGATCACTGTGTTGATCTTCGCGCGCCTGAGGAAGATATCGCGCGATGCGCCGGCGCCGTTCGCGGCGACCCTGGAAGAGCTCGAGCACGACGCCGCGGCACTGCGGCGCCGCCGGTGAAAACGCGATGAGCAACCAGACTGACACGCTCGCCGCGCGCAAGGCGCTTTTGATCGCCCGGCTGCGGCTGCAACGCATGGAGCTTGCCTTGCATGCCAGTGCGGCGCGCGAGATGCTGCGACCGGCGAGCCTGGTCGCGAGCGCCATCGCCAAGCCCGCGGCGCTGGTTGCCCTATTCGAGATCGTAGCGCCGCTCCTGGGATTGAAGCGCTATGTCAAGTGGGCGCGCTTTGCATCGGTCGCGTTTGCGGTGTCACGCCTCGCGCGCCCGCGCCGCAGCGACGCGGACTGACATTGCGTTGAGGCAGTGTTCACTTAGTGTGCACTGAGGCGGGACCCGCGCCGCGCCGAAGGCGATGAAGCTCTTCGGCGCGGTGATGCTGCGCAACGAGGCCGACGTCGTCGAGAGCTTCGTTCGGCACAACCTCTCGTTGCTCGATGGGCTTTTGGTCGTCGACCACGGCTCGGAGGACGGTACCTCGGAGATCCTGGACGCGCTGGTCGCCGAAGGACTCCCGCTCGAGGTCGAACGCGATCCGAGCGCGGGCTATCTGCAATCCGAGATCATGACCCGCACCGTGCGCCACGCGTTTGCGCGCCACGGCGCCAACTTTGTCTTCGCGCTCGACGGCGACGAGTTCCTCAGAATCGCACGCCGCGATTTGCTCGAAGGCGTGCTCGCGACGCTGCCCCACGGTCTGCACGCGGCGATGCAATGGCAGACCTACGTTCCGGAATTCGACACCGGCGCCGCGCCGCCGGCCAACGTGCTGGCGCGGGCGAAGCGGCGCCTCGCCGAGGAGCGGCACGGCTTGCACAAGGTCGTCGTCGCCCGCGCGTTTGCCGACACGCCCGACGCCGTCATCGCCGTCGGCAATCATGTGGTTCTGCCCAGCGCTGGACACTCCGTAGCAGAACAGCCGGTCAAGCACGCTCGGATCGCCGCCGAAGTGGTCGCGCTCGCGCATCTTCCGGTGCGCAGCGCCCGCCAGCTCACCAACAAGATCCTCATCGGCTGGCTGGCGCATTGCGCGGCGCGGCGGAGCAATGCCGATCTCGCGTTTCACTGGCGCGAGCTGTACCGGGAGCTGGCGGACGGGCAGGCGCCGAGTGTCGAGCGGCTGCGCACGGTCGCCGCCAATTACGGGCTGCCGATGGCGGCGTGGCGTCCCGCGAAAGACATCGCGCTGGTCGAAGATCCGCTGCCGGTAGGCGAAGTGCGCTACGGCGCGATGATTCGCGACGCCACGCTGCCGCTGGTGCTGCGCTTCGCCGAAAAGCTCGCCGCGCATTAGAAGCGAACGCTACCCCAGCCCGAGCTCTTTCCACAGCGCGTCGACACGCCGCTTGACCGCATCGTCCATGGCGATCGGACGGCCCCACACACGCGACGTTTCGCCGGCCCACTTGTGAGTGGCGTCGATGCCCATCTTGGCGCCCAGCCCCGCAACCGGCGAGGCAAAGTCCAGATAGTCGATCGGCGTGTTCTCGACGATCAGGGTATCGCGCGCCGGGTCGACGCGCGTGGTGATCGCCCAGACCACTTCCTTCCAATTCCGCACGTCGACGTCGTCGTCGGTCACGATGATGAACTTGGTGTACATGAACTGGCGCAAGAAGCTCCACACGCCGAACATCACGCGCTTTGCGTGGCCGGGATACTGCTTTTTCATGCTCACCACGGCGAG
>DASZZK010000520.1:0-8826 GCA_035544975.1 Casimicrobiaceae bacterium
ATGCATCTGATGGTACGGCCCTTCGTTGTAGTCCAGCGCCAGCCACGCCATGCCGTCGAGGATGGCCTGGATCGCCTCGGGCGTGGAACGCTCGACGTCGGTGTCCTCGATACGCAGGATGAATTGGCCCTTGTGCCGACGGGCGAACGCCCAGGCGAACAATGCGGTCCGCGCCCCGCCGAGGTGCAGAAATCCGGTCGGACTCGGTGCGAATCGGGTGCGAACGGGAATGGAAACGCTGGACACGAGGGACTTTGTCGAGGCTAGACCGGTTGCCAGCGAAGATCGAGCGTCGTCGGCGTCGCCGGGTTGATCGGTTCGGCCTTCAATGACAGCGGCCCCGGGGTGTGTCCGTGCGGCCAGAAGCGCGCGACCCGACGCGCTTCCGCTTCATTGGCGTTGACCGGAAAAGTATCGTAGTTCCGCCCGCCCGGGTGCACGACGTGATAGGTACATCCGCCGATCGCGCGGCCCGCCCAAGTGTCGACCAGATCGAAGGTCAACGGCGCCTGCACGCCGATGGTCGGATGCAGCGCGGACGACGGGGCCCAGGCGCGGAACCGCACGCCGGCGACGGCTTCCTGCGCGACGCCGGTCGCGGTCAGCGGCAGCGGTCGCCCATTGCAGGTCACGACATGCCTGCCCGCGGTCATGCCGCTGACCTTCATCTGCAATCGCTCGACCGACGAATCGACATAGCGCGCAGTGCCGGTTCCGGCAACCTCCTCGCCGAGCACATGCCACGGCTCGATCGCCTGCCGAAGCTCCATCGTGACGCCGTCGTAGTCGACCGACCCGAAGCGCGGGAAGCGGAACTCGACAAAGGGCTCGAACCATTCGCTCGCGAACGGATAACCGAACGCATTCAGCTCGACGAGAACGTCGCGCATGTCGCCGGCGACGAAATGCGGCAGCAGCCACCGATCGTGCAGAGCCGTCCCCCAAGGCACCAGCTTGCCGCGATAAGGATCGCGCCAGAACCGCGCCACGAGGGCGCGCAGCAGCAGCATTTGCACCGCGCTCATCCGCGCGTGCGGCGGCATTTCGAAGCCGCGGAATTCGAGCAGCCCGAGGCGGCCGGTCGGAGTGTCGGGCGAATAGAGCTTGTCGACCGAAAACTCGGCACGGTGCGTGTTGCCGGTGAGGTCGGTCAGCAAATGGCGCAGCGATCGATCGACCAGCCACGGCAGCGACTCGTCCTTTTTGAACTTGTGCTTGCGCGACAACTGCTGAAAGGCGATTTCCAGCTCGTACAGGCGATCGTCCCGCGCCTCGTCGACGCGCGGAGCCTGGCTGGTCGGGCCGATGAACATGCCGGAAAACAAATACGACAGGGCAGGATGGTTCTGCCAGTAGGTCACCAGGCTCTGCAGCAGGTCGGGCCGTCGCAGCAGCGGGCTGTCGGTGGGAGTCGCGCCGCCGAGCGTGACGTGGTTGCCGCCGCCGGTGCCGGTATGACGGCCGTCGAGCATGAATTTTTCGGTTCCGAGGCGAGCCTGGCGCGCTTCCTCGTACAGCACGCGGGTCGTTGCCATGAGTTCGCGCCACGATGAGGCGGGATGAACGTTGACCTCGATCACGCCCGGGTCCGGCGTGACGCCGAGCACGCGCAAACGTGGATCGCGCGGCGGCGCATAGCCCTCGATGGCCACCGGAATATGCATAGCGCTCGCCACAAACTCGATCGACTCGAGCAGCGCGATGTATTGGTCCAGATGCTTGAGCGGCGGCATGAAGACGTAAAGGTTGCCCTGACGAACCTGCACCGTGAGCGCGGTCTTGATCACTTCCCGCGGTTTGTCGCCGCGTGTGCGTCCGGGTGACGGCTTCCGAGACACTCGAGCTCTGAGCGCGGACCTGGGCGCGAACAGATCGGGCGGCGGCTCAAGCTCGGTGTCTGCCGGCAATACCTTAGGCAAGGATTCGAGTGGCAAACGCAAACCAAGCGGCGAATCTCCGCCCACCGCGTAGAGCCGCTCGCGGCGAAGCGGCCACGGGCTCGTTTCCCACACCACCTCCCCCCGCTCGTGCGCATCCGCTGCTGCTTTCAGCGGCAACACAAACCCGGCCGGGCGGTCCAGTCCGACGAGCAACAGGCGGGCCAGCCGCGAGCGCTGCTCGGGATCGGACAGATCGGCCTGCAGTGGATCGGCGTTCAAGGGCAGCGCGACCTCGTCCTTGAGCAGCCTCGGTACATCCTCGTACGCGGTCAGCACGAGCTCGGACGGCAACCCGAGCGCGACCGCCAGCGCATGGGTGAAATCCCGAGCCGCCGCCAGGTCGGACTTGCCGGCGCGCCGGGTATCGGCGATCAACGTGTCGTCGCTCCACAAGGCTTCGCCGTCGGCGCGCCAATACACTCCGAGCGCCCAGCGTGGCAGCGGCTCGCCGGGATACCACTTCCCCTGGCCGATGTGGACGAAACCGCCGGCGGCAAACCGCGCTCTCAGCCGATGCAGCAGCGCTTCGGCGAGCTCGCGTTTTTTCTTGCCAAACGCGGCGGTATTCCACTCCGCTCCTTCCATGTCGTCGATGGAAACGAACGTCGGCTCGCCGCCTTGGGTAAGGCGCACATCCTGCGCCGCGAGGTCGGCGTCGACTTGCTCGCCCAAAGCGTCGATCGCCGCCCATTGCACATCGCTGTAGGGCTTGGTGACCCGCGGATCCTCGTGCACGCGGCTCACGCTCATCGCGACGTCGAATTGCGTGTTGGAGACATCGGTCGCACCGATGACGGGCGCCGCATTGCCCGGGTCGGCCGTGCACGCCAGCGGAATGTGACCCTCGCCGGCGAGCAATCCCGATGTCGGATCGAACCCGACCCAGCCGGCGCCGGGCAAATACACTTCGCCCCAGGCATGAAGGTCGGTGAAGTCGCGCTCCGGTCCGGCGGGCCCGTCGAGCGACTTGATGTCGGCGACCAGCTGAATCAGATAGCCCGACGCGAAACGCGCGGCGAGGCCCAGGTGCCGCAGAATCTGCACCAGCAGCCAGCCGGTGTCGCGGCACGACCCGCACGCCTGTTCCAGCGTCTGGTCAGGGGTCTGAATCCCGGGCTCCATCCGGACCAGATAGCGGATCTCGCGCTGGAGCTGCTGGTTGAGACGCACCAGCATCATCACCGTTTGCTCGGTCGGGCTGATCGAGGCGCGAAAGTTCTCCAGCCACTCGCCAAGCCGCGGCCCCAGCGGCGCGGTTTCCAGGAACGGAATCAATTCCTTCGCCAGCGCCGGAGCGTAGGTGAACGGGAAGCTCTCGGCGTAGGGCTCGACGAAAAAATCGAACGGGTTGATCACCGTCATGTCGGCGACGAGATCGACCACGAATTCGAGCTTGCTTGTGCGCTCCGGAAAAACCAGGCGCGCCACCCAGTTGCCGTAGGGATCCTGCTGCCAGTTCAGGAAATGCTGAGCCGGCTCGACTTGCAGCGAGTAGGCGAGAATGGGCGTCCGGCAATGCGGCGCAGGCCGCAGGCGAATCTCGTGCGGTGACACGTTGACCGGCCGATCGAACGCGTAGGTCGTGCGATGTCGGAGTGCTACGCGGATCGCCATGCGGCGTTTTCCTGATTCATGTCAGCAGTGGGAGGGGGCGGTCGCACGAGGGTCGAACGGCGCCGCCATTGTCAGGAGCAGGTACGGACCGGCCGATCAGGTCCAGTCGGGATTGGGCAGCTCGGCGAACACCCGCCGCAGGCCTTCGCCCCATTGGGTATGAACCATCCGAAAGTAAGGATCGGACTCCTCGATGCGCTTCTGCAGCTTCAGCTTGAGCGAGTCCGTCTCATAGACCGCAAGGTCGATCGGCAATCCCACCGAAATGTTCGAGCGCATGGTGGAATCGAACGACACGATCGTGCACTTGGTGGCTTCCTGAAGACCGGTCGCGCGGGTGACGACCCGGTCGATCACCGGCTTTCCATACTTGCTCTCGCCGATCTGGAAGTAGCAGGTGTCCGGCGTCGCCTCGATGAAATTACCTTCGGAGTAGACCTCGAACAGGCGCGGCGGCTCGCCCCGCAGCTGGCCGCCGACGATGAAATTGGCGTGAGAATCGATATTGTTCTGTAACAGGTAGTGTCCGTCGCGGGTTTTTACCTCGCGCAGCGCGTCGCCGACCAGCCTCGCCACGTCGAACATCGACGTCGCATTCCACAATTGCTGCTGACTGTCGCCGGAGCGCGCCCGCTGCTCCAGGATATTGAGCGCGCTCTGCGTCATGGACAGGTTGCCGGACGAAAGGGTGACGATGATCCTATCACCCTCGCGGGCGAAGACGCGCATCTTGGAAAACTTGCCGACCTGGTCGACGCCGGCATTGGTGCGCGAGTCGGAAGCAAAAATCATCCCGGCATCGAGCGACATGGCAACGCAATAAGTCATGAGCGGTGGGCGGTGTGCAACTGAGGCGCGATTCTACCGGATTGGCGGTTACGGGGGATTGCCACGCGCAAGCGCACCCACAAAGGAGGGCCTGCGCCGTTGCACGAACACCGGCGCGCGCTGCCAGCATGGGTCCGCCCGAACATTCGCTAGCCCGGCACCAGGAAATGGGTGTTGATCTCGCCTCCCAGCTCGGAGATGCTGTCCAGGAAATCCATGAGGTACTCGTGCAGCCCCAACTTGATGATTTCGTCGGTGCGGCCGTAGTGAAGCTTGGCATGCAATTCGCCGGCGACGCGTTCGATCTCCCTCGAGTTGTCGTCGCATAATACCTTGAGCGTTTCATGAATGAAGTTCATGCACGAATGCAGCGATCGCGGCATGTCTTCGCGCAGTATCAAGAGCTCGGCCACCCGCCGCGGGGTAATCACGTCGCTGTAGATCTTGCGATAGGACTCGAAGCCCGATACCGACCGCAGCAGCGCGCTCCACTGGTAATAGTCGACCGCGCCGCCGACGTCGGCGGCAGACGGCAGCAAGGTGTGGTACTTGACGTCCAGAATGCGTGCGGTGTTGTCGCCACGCTCGATGTGCGTGCCCAGGCGGATGAAGTGGTACGCCTCGTCGCGAAGCATGGTTCCGAAGGTTACGCCGCGAAAGAGGTGCGAGCGCATCTTGACCCATTCGAGAAACTCCGAGACGCCGGACGCCTGGATGCGATTGTAATCGTACGCGCGCATGTCCAGCCACGCGGAATTGAGGTCCTCGTACATCTCCGACGTGATCGCGCCGCGCACCGCGCGAGCCGACTCGCGTGCGGCACGCAAGCAGCAGTAAATCGACGACGTGTTGGAGGCGTCGAGAATCATGTAACGCAGCACGTTCTCGGCCGAGAGCTGCTGAAAGCTGTCGTAGAAATCGGTGGCGAGACCGGAAGTGATCAGCGGCACCGCCCAGGGCTCGGCCCACGCAAGGCCGGGCTCGATCGCCTCGTACGGAAGCAGCGCCATCCGGTAGGTGACGTCGAGCAGGCGCGCGGTGTTTTCGGCCCGCTCGATGTGGCGGCCCATCCAGTACAACTCGTTGGCGGTGCGACAAAGCATCGGATTTTCCCGGATGGCGCTATCCCGCCATCACCCAAGTGTCCTTGGTGCCGCCGCCCTGCGACGAATTGACCACCAGCGAGCCCTCACGCAGCGCCACGCGGGTCAGACCTCCAGGCACCAGGTTGACGGTCTTGCCCGAAAGCACGTAAGGCCGAAGATCGATGTGTCGCGGCGCCAGGCCCGAGGCGGTGAAGGTCGGGCAGGTCGACAGCGCGAGCGTTGGTTGGGCAATGTACTTTTCCGGTTGCGCCAATATGCGGGCGCGAAACGCGTCACGCTCGGCGCTGCTCGCGGCCGGGCCGACCAGCATGCCATAGCCGCCGGCGCCGTGCACCTCCTTGACCACCAGCTCCGCAAGGTGATCCAGGCAATAGCTCAAGTCATCCTTCTTGTGCAACTGATAGGTCGGCACATTGCTGAGAATCGGCTCCTCCGTCAGATAGAACCGGATCATCTCGGGCACATATGGATAGATCGATTTGTCGTCGGCGACTCCGGTGCCGATCGCGTTGGCAAGCGTTACCTTGCCTGCCCGGTAGGCCGCAAACAAGCCCGGCACTCCGAGGATCGAATCCGGCCTGAACGCGAGCGGATCCAGAAAATCGTCGTCGACCCTGCGGTAGACCACGTGCACCCGCCGCGGGCCGCGCGTCGTACGCATGTAGACCGCATCGTTTTGCACGAATAGATCCTGCCCCTCGACCAACTCGACGCCCATCTGCTGGGCGAGAAACGCGTGCTCGAAATAGGCGGAGTTGTGCGCCCCCGGGGTCAGCAAGGCGACCTCGGGCTCATCCTCGCCCGCGGGTGCTACGCCACGCAGATTTTCCAACAGCATGTCGGGGTAATGCTCTACCGGTCGGATCGCCTGCCGCGCAAACAATTCGGGGAAAAGCCGCATCATCATTTTGCGGTTTTCGAGCATGTAGGACACCCCGGAAGGGACACGGAGGTTGTCTTCCAGAACGAAGTACTCGCCTTCCGCGACACGCACGACGTCGACGCCCGCGATATGCGTGTAGATTCCCCCGGGCACTTGCATGCCCTGCATTTCGCGCCGGTATTGCGCGTTGCCGAGCACTCGTTCCGCGGGCATCAGGCCCGCCTTCAGGATGCTTTGTTCGTGATAGATATCGTTCAGGAAAAGGTTGAGCGCCTTCACGCGCTGCTTCAGACCCTGCTCGAGCAGTCGCCATTCCGCGGCGTGAATGATGCGCGGGACGATGTCGAAGGGAATCAAGCGTTCGGTGCCGGCATCTTCCCCGTAAACCGCAAAGGTGATGCCGACGCGATGGAAGGCGCGCTCGGCTTCCTCGCGTTTTTGGGCGATTTGCTCGGCCGGAGTTCGGTCCAACCAATCGGCAAATCCTTGGTAATGACGGCGCACCGAGCCGTCGCCGGCACGCATCTCATCGTAATGGAGGCGGGACACGGATGAAAAATGCGGAGTTTGAGGGTCTTTTAGCAAGACTTGCGCCACTTGGGTTTTTGCTTTTGAGTCTAGAAGCTTAGGAAAAGCGCCTGGTCGCGAACACGGCTTGAAGGGCCATTCCACTGGCCGAAGTGCACTACGTTGACGCGCTTTTTGTCCTGGACGTTCATAGACAAAGGCCGACGTCTGTTTGACCCTCGCGCAAGCCGCGTGCTTAAATACTCGCTCCTGTCTGGGTTCGCGTGGGGCGGTTAGCTCAGAGGTAGAGCACTGCCTTCACACGGCAGGGGTCACTGGTTCGATACCAGTATCGCCCACCATGGAACCAAGGGGTTACACGCAAGTGTAACCCCTATTTTTTTGCCTGCGTTTGCTTCAGTTGCACCTATCGTGCCAATTTTTGCATAGCATGGCAGAGAAATCTGCATTGAGGTGCCGCGATGATTGCAAACTCGACGTCTGTATTTCTAATCGATGCGCTGGTTTTCGACGCGTATGGAACGCTGTTCGACGTGCACTCGGTCGCGGCGGCGGTAGAGCGCCTTTTTCCTGGCCGCGGCGCGGCGCTCGCGGATCTCTGGCGCTCGAAGCAGCTCGAATACACCTGGTTACAAAGTCTGATGCAGAGTCCGATGCAGCGGCGCGAGGATTTCGCCGCCGTGACGGCACACGCGCTGGACTACGCCGCGGAGGCCTTGGGCCTGGCCCTCGCCGGCGCGGCTCGCCACCGCTTGCTGGACGCCTATCTCGACCTGTCCGCCTACGCCGACGCGGCGCCGACGCTGGCGCGTCTGGGGCCTCGCCCGCGACTGATCCTTTCCAACGGCACGCGCGCAATGCTCGAGCCCCTGGCCGCCGCCACCGGGATCGCCCGTCATCTCGATGTGATCCTTTCCGTCGACGCCGCCGGAATTTACAAACCAAGCCCACGGGTTTATCAGCTGGCGCTCGATCACTTGAAATTCCTGCCGATCCGGATCGGCTTCGTGTCGGCGAACGCCTGGGACGCCATCGGCGCCAAGGCATTCGGCTTCACTTCTTTCTGGATCAATCGCAATCGCGCTCCGCTCGATCGGCACGGGCCCAAACCCGATGCGGTGCTCAACTCGCTGTCAGAGCTGCCGCCCCTGGTCGGCAGCGTTTGATCGTCTCAGCACACTTGCGCTACGGCATGTATTGGCCGCCGTTGACTTCGATGATTTGTCCGGTGACGTAGCCGCTCATTTCGTCCGAAGCGAGGTACACGAAGGTGCCGGCACATTCGTCTGGGCTCCCGAGCCGGTTCATCGGGATGGTGGCCTGCATCGCCTTGAGCTGCTCGGCATTGGAGTAGCGCTCGTGAAACGGCGTCGTGATGACGCCGGGCGACACGGCGTTGACACGGATCTTGTCGCCGACCACCTCCTTGGCCCACCCCCGCGTAGCGGTCGAAATGAAGCCTTTGGCACCCGCGTAAATAATCGCGCCGCCACCCCCGCCGTGACGCGCTGCGATCGAGGTGACGTTGATGACGTTGCCGCCCCCCTGCCTGCGCATCACCGGAATGACCTCGTGCATGAACATCGCGACCTGCGTCACGTTGAGCGCCAACACCTGGCGCAGATAGTCGTCGCTATAGTCGTCGATCTTGGTGCGGCCGATCATGCCGCCGGCGTTGTTGATCAGGACGTCGATCCTGCCGTACGCGGCCAGCGACTCGGCAACAATGCGCTTGATGTTCACGGTCTGCGTGACGTCTCCGCCGACCAGGTGCGCCTCTCCGCCAAGCGCCTTGATGTCGCGGGCGACCGACTCGGCCGCTTCCTTGCTCGCGTTGTAGTGGATCAGCAGTCGACTGCCCAGACTGGCAAATGCGCGTGCCGCCGCGGCTCCGATGCCGGTGGACGCTCCGGTGATGAGGACGACT
>DASZZK010000521.1:0-16488 GCA_035544975.1 Casimicrobiaceae bacterium
GCCTGACGGCCGATTTCATCCGCTCCTTTATCTTCGGAATTTCTGACTCGGTACACTACTCCTCTTCGTGCTTGCGCGACTTCCGGTACTCCGCCGACAGCTGTTGCTGAAGGTTCGCCGGCGCCGGCTCGTAGTGAGACAGCTGCATCGTCCAGCTTCCCTGCCCTCCAGTCACGGACTTGAGCCGCGCCGAGTAACCGTCCAGCTCGACCAGCGGTGCGAGGCCGGTGATCGCGAGCACTCCGGTCTGCATGCCCTTGGTCCCGGTGACCTGCCCGCGGCGCGAGGAAAGGTCGCCCGCGATGTCACCGGTTTTCGCGTCGGGGCAGATAACCTCCATGGTGACGATCGGCTCCAGCACGATGGGCTTCGCCTTTTCGATCGCGTCGAGGAATGCCTTGCGTCCCGCCGAGACGAAGGCGACTTCCTTGGAATCGACGGGATGGTGCTTGCCGTCGTAGATGACGACGCGCACGTCGTGCATCGGGAACCCCGCGATCGCGCCCGTGGCAAGGACCTGCTCGACACCCTTGCGCACCGCCGGCATGAACTGATGCGGAATAACGCCACCCTTGGTCGAGTCGACGAACTCGAAGCCCGCTCCGCGCGCCTTCGGCTCGATGCGCAGCGACACCTCTCCGAACTGACCGGCACCGCCGGTCTGCTTCTTGTGACGGTGAAAGCCTTCCGCCGGCGCGGTGATCGTTTCGCGATACGGAATGCGCGGCGGCCGGGTCTCGATCTCCAGCTTGAACTGTGTCGACATGCGCTCGAGAACCGAGCGCAGGTGCAACTCTCCCAGGGCCCGCAACACGGTTTCGTTGCTGTTCGGATCGTGCTCGACCACCAGCGTTGGATCCTCCGCCGTCATGCGATGCAGCACTTCCCAGATTCGCTGTTCGTCGCCGCGCTTTTTCGGCGCCAGCGCGACACCCTGCATCGGCGTCGGAAACTCCAGGGGGCGCATGTGGATATGATCCTCGTCGTGCGAGTCGTGCAGGACACAGTCGAACTCGATCTCGTCGACCTTCGCCACGGCCGCGATGTCTCCGGGCACGGCGCTGTCGATCTCGACGTTCTTTCCGCCCTGCAGCATGAACAGGTGGCCGACCTTGAATGGCTTGCGGCTGTCGCCGACGAAAAGCTGCGTGTCGCGCGTGACGGTGCCCTGATGAACGCGAAAAACTCCCAGCTTTCCCACGAAAGGATCCATTACCACTTTGAACACGTGCGCGAGCACGTGTTTCTTCGAGTTCGGCTCGGAACGGAATTCGACGGCGTTGTCGCCCTCGCCCTTGATAAACAACGGCGGATTTCCTTCGGCGGGATTCGGCAGCAATTTCACGAAAATGTCCAGCAGCTCCGCGACACCGGCGCCGTTCCGCGCGGAAACGAAACACACCGGCACGAGGTGCCCCTCGCGCAACGCTTTTTCGAACGGCGCGTGGAGCTGATCGGGAGAAATTTCGCCTTGCTCGAGGTAGAGCGACATCAGCGCTTCGTCGACTTCCACGACCTGGTCCACCAAGGCGCGATGGGCGTCTTCGACGGAGGAAAAATCCGATTCGCCCGCGGGATTGAAAAAACAGTCGACGACCCGCCGCCCGTTGTCGGACGGAAGATTGATCGGCAGGCACTCCTTGCCGAATGCGGTCTGGATGGCGGACAAGAGTCCCGGGAGATCGACGTTCTCGGCATCGATCTTGTTGACGATCACCAGCCGGCACAACTTCCTCTGCGCGGCCCAGTCCATCATGCGCGAAGCGATCATTTCGATGCCCGACGAGGCATTGATCACGACCGCGGCCGTTTCCACCGCGTCGAGCGCGCCGATCGATTGACCGATGAAATCCGGGAAGCCGGGCGTGTCGATCATGTGCACGCGCGTTCCCTGCGTTTCGAGATGCAGGACCGACGCGCGTAATGAGTGCTGCCAGGCCCGTTCCAGCGGATCGAAGTCGCTGATCGCGGAACCGCGTTCGACGGAGCCGGCGACCTGGATCGACCCCGATTTCAGCAACAATGCTTCGGCAAGTGTGGTCTTGCCTGCCGCTCCGTGACCCACCAGCGCCAGCGTACGGATATTTTCCGTGGCGAATTGCGCCATGCTCTTTGCCTCCTGAATGATTCCCACAATTCTACCTTGGCGCCGCTTGGATTCGCATTTCGGGCGATGGCCGCCAGCCTGCCACCCTTGAAATCATGCCCTTGCGCGATGCTCGGCGGCCCTTCAGCGCGGACTCGGAGCGGAAGTTTGTTTCTTCGGAGGCAAATACGGTGCACAAACGCAACGCACAAGAAAGCGGCGCGAAGAACTTGCGCCGCGTTTCGTTTCAAACAATCGCGTGTTATGCGGTATGCAGCGCGAGCAGCTCGCGTAGATTGCGCAGTAGCTCATCTTCCTGGTAGGGCTTGCCCAGGTACGCGTCGACGCCAAGCTCCTTGGCACGGTTGCGATGCTTTTCGGCGGTGCGCGAAGTGATCATGATGATGGGAATGTGCGCAAGGTTGGCATCTGCCTTGACGGTCCTCGCAAATTCGAATCCGTCCATGCGCGGCATCTCGATGTCGAGCAGGATCGCATCCGGCGTGCGCTCGGCCAACAGCTGCAGCGCGTCGAGGCCGTCCTTGGCGCTGACCACGGCGAATCCTTCGCGCGTGAGGAGCCGGCCGGTGATCTTACGCACGGTGAGCGAATCGTCGACAATCATGACCAGCGGCGGGCCTGCGGCCGCCTCGGCTGCGGCAGCTGCAGCGGTTGCCTTCGCTGTCTGGACCACCATCGGTGCTTCGGCGGCAACATCCAGGCGCTGCGCAAGCTGCACCGGATTGATGATCAGAACAACTTCGCCGGTGCCCAGCACCGTCGCGCCTGAAATCCCGGAAACGCGGGCGAGCTGCGGCCCGATGTTTTTCACCACCACTTCCTGGTTGCCGATCATCTCGTCGACGTGAACGGCAGCCAGCGTGTGTCCGCTGCGCAGCAGCAGCACCGAGTTGTAGCGCGTGGTCTCCGGATTGTGGCCCGCGCTGCCGAGCAGGCGTGGCAAATAGAAAAACGGATATTTCCTGCTCTGCCAGGAAACCTCGCGTGTCAGGTAAAGGTTGATCAGATCCTTGTCCTTAATCTGCTGTACCTGCTCGACCATCGGCGCGGGGAGCGCCCACAATCTCCCACCCGCCTTGACCAGCACCGTTTGCGCGACCGCCAGCGTGAGCGGGAGGTACGCGGTGAACGAGGTTCCTTTTCCGGGAACGCTGGCGACGTCGACGCGTCCGCCGAGCGCGGCGATGTCCGAGCGCACGACGTCCATTCCCACGCCGCGTCCGGAGATCTGGGTCACCGTGCTGGCGGTTGTAAACCCCGGGGCAAAGATGAATTCGATAAGCTGAGCCTCTGTCGGCTCGACGTCACCGGTGATCAGGCCCTGTGCGCGCGCCTTGTCGCGGATCCGTCCGAAATCGAGTCCTGCCCCGTCGTCGGTCAGCTCGATCGCGATTTCGTTGCCCTGCTGGCGGACGTTGAGCGTTATTTCGCCGGTTTCCTGTTTGCCTGAATTCCGCCGCACCTCGCGGGTCTCGATGCCATGATCCAGCGCATTGCGCAGCAAGTGTTCGAGCGGTCCGACCAGCTTTTCCAGCACCGAACGATCGAGCTCGACTTGCGTGCCGCGTATCTCGAGATTCGCGCGTTTGTCGAGCTCCTTCGCCGTCTGACGAAGAATGCGGTAGAGACGCTCCGACAAGCTGCCGAAGGGAACCGTGCGGATCGAGAACAGTTGTTGCTGCACGTCACGCGAAAGCCGCGCCTGCGCCAGCAGCGCCGCGTCGGCCTCGTCGAGGTTCTTCAGCAGGGATTGCTGAACGGTCGAAACGTCATTGACGCCTTCGGCGAGGCCACGCGTCAGCTCCTGGAACCGGGTGTAGCGGTCGAACTCCAGAGGGTCGAAGCCCTCCGCCGCCTCGTTGACCATCGACATACGCGATTGGATCTGCGATTCGGCCTGGATTTCGATTTCGCGAACCTGCGACCGCAGACGAATCACGCTGTTGGTCAGTTCGAGCAGATTGCCCTTCAGCGAGCGCAGCTCGCCTTCGACGCGAGCGCGGGTGATGGCGACTTCTCCCGCCTCGTTGACCAGACGATCGATAAGATCGGCGCGCACGCGCAGCATCGCCTTGGCCTCGGGTTCGGCGGCGGGCGGCTCCCGGGCCGCGGCCGCGTGTGGTTGCGCAGCGACAGGCAATGCTGACACGGCGATCCGTGTTGCGGGCGACGTAGTCGACGTCCCGGCCGTCACCGCGATGTCGTCCGCGGCTCCGGCTTCAGCAGCGACCCAGGGAAGCGGGGTATCAACCTCGCCTTTTTGCAGCCGATCGAGCACAAAGGCGATATGGTCGAGATCGTTGTCGAGCGCGTCGAACAGCTCCGGCGACGCCGGAGCGAGCGCATCGCCTGCGGACAATCGGTTCTCCATCAGATGCGCGAGCTCGCCGAGTCTCATCGCGCCAGCCATGCGCGCACTGCCCTTGAGCGTGTGCAAGGCGCGCTGCAGCGAATGTGAGGCATCCTTGTCGGCGGGCCTGCGCCGCCAGGCGCGGAGCTGCTCGCCGCTCTGCGGAAACAAGTCCGAGGCCTCCTCGAGAAAAATCGGGAGCACCTGCCGATCGACGTCGTCGTGAATATTGGCGAGCGTTTCATCATCGGCTGGCGCACGCGCGGCGGAGGCCGCAGCTGGCGCCGCCGCTGGGGGCGCGGTGAACGAGGGACTCACAGCCGACGGGGCGATGGGAGACTCCGATGGCGGCGCCGCGGCGGGTGTTGCGACTGCGGTCAGGATGGGGCGATTGGCTGCCGCCGGCGTGCTGCGCTCCGGTGCAGCCGTCTCAACCGGCGGTGGCGTACTCGGAACGGGCGTGGGTCGGGCAAGCGTCGCTTCGTCGGCCTCGGCGACGCGAGCGGCGATGGTTTCGCTGTCGCGGGCCTCAGGCTCCGGACCCGATTCCTGGCGAAGCGCATCGAGCTCGGCAATAATTTCTGTCCCTTCGACCTCGTCGGCTGCACGAAATCCATCGCGGGCGCGTACCCGGCCGCTGAAGGCGGTCAATCCCGCGATCGCACGCGCGAGCACCGGCTGCGCGGCACCCGGCAGCGGCGCGCCACGCTCCTGCAAGGCAAGCAGGCACGCCTCGAGTGCTTTGGCGACCGTCGCCACCAACGGGAAGCCGCCGGTCCGATGGATGCCGCACAGCGTGTGGGCCGCGCGCACCATCGCCTGCGACGGCGTGGCGGTCCAATCGGATTGGAGCGCGTTCAGCTCAGAGTCGAGTGTCGCGAGATGCTGCTGCGCTTCGTCACAAAGTATGCGGAAGAGCGCCGTCGACAAGGTGACGTCGCCGACGGTGATCTCGTCCGGTTCCGCGGATAAAGGGACGTTGCCGACGGGAGTGACCGCAGGCGACGGCGAATGTATGGCGGCGCTCGGTGTGAATTCGATAAGCTCAGGACTTTCGAAGACAGGCACCCAATCGCCCGCGGGATGATCGATCTCGGAGAGAGCGGTATCGTCCTGCTCTATCACCTCGATCATCGAGATATCGGGTTTGCTGTGCGTCGCACCAGCGGGAGCCGGCGATGGCTCGTTCGCGGGAGATGATGCTGGCGACTCTTGAGAGAGAGGCAGTGCTGCGTCCGCCGCGGCCAGCGCCGCTCGAATATGCGTGGCGTCTGGCTTGACGCGTCCGGTTCGCCGCAACGTGTCCACCCACTCGCGAAAACTCGTTTGCGCGACATCGATCAGCGCGAGCAGCGCCGGTGTCGCTGGCCGATCTTCTTCGAGCAGCCGGTTGTGCGCTTTTTCCACTTCGAATGCGAGGTCGCCAAGGTCGGTCAGGCCGACCATGCGCCCGCTGCCTTTCAAGGTGTGAAAACCGCGCCGAACCGTGGTCAGTGCCTCGCGGTCATCCGGGCGCGCCTTGAGCTCGGCCGCGCTGGAGGCAATGGTGTCGAGTACTTCATCGGCTTCGGTGAGATAGATATCGAGCAGCTCGGCATCGAACTGCGAGGCGTCGGTCTCGAGCAAACGCATGGTTTCCTCGGACGGCGCCGGTGCCGGCGCGGCCGACCGCGTTGCGGAGATCGCCGCCACTGCTTCCTGCAGCGCCGCGGTGTCGCCCATCCGTGCATGCGAAAGCTCGGCCAGCGCCACGTCGGCGCTTTGCTCAAGATCCGCGTCGCCGAGGAGCTTGGCGTCGTCCTTGAGCGTGGTCAGGTCGACCGCAAGACGCTCGCGCGATGGCGCATCGCCGGGCGCCCGCTGAAACGCGGCCAGCGTCGCAGGCAGCGCGTCCTGCAAGTCCGCGACGGCGCTCTCGACGGTGTCGTCTTCCGCGTCAAGGACAGCCGGCTCGATCCCGAGGCGCTGTGCCAGGAGGGGCTCGATCAGCCGCTCGCGGTCGGGCCGCTGCTGCTCGACCGCCTCGATGTAGAAACCGAGCCCGGAGAGCGACTCGGCCAGCATCTCCAGGTCCTCGTTCTCGACCGGCGTATCGGGCTTCGCATATTCGTCGATCTGCTGCTGGCAAAGCATGAGCAACTGTTCGGCGCGGTCCAGCCCAAGCATCTTGAGCGCGCCTGCGATCTGCTTGCTGTCGTGGGCGAGAGTGGCCAGCTCGGCACGCTTCGAGTGATCGCGGAAAAATGCGTCGAGCACCTGCTCGATATGGCGCAGGTTGGTCTGTATTTCGCGCGCGACCTGCGCCAGCAGCAATCGCTCCTGTGCGCGGCGGGCCATTTCGTCGAGGAGCGGCGCCGACGCCGCACCGGCGATCGGTTTGTTCTGCTGCGCGGCATCGAGCCGCGCAACCATCGCCTCGACCTGCTTCGGGAAATCGGGCGAGCGCGATGCAAAGTTCTCGATCGCCGATTCGGCGAGAAGTATCGCCGTGGCGTATTCCATCGCCATGGCCTCGGGGACCGTCGTGGCGCCAATCTTGTCGAGCCGGCTCGCCAGCGTGGCCGCGAGACGCGACAGCGAGGGTTCGCCGATCGCCGCGGTCTTGTCCCGCAGCTGCGACAGATTCTGTTTGAGCTTGGGCAGATTCTCAGGGCGGCCGCCGGTCAGCTTCAGCCACAGGTCTTTGGTCGACGAGAGCAAATCTCGTGCTTCACGCAGCAGCGGCTGTGTACGTACGACATCGGCGGACAGCACTTCGGCGGAAGGGATCAGACCGGGCAATCGGTATGCCCGCTGTACTGCCTGGACTTGTGGTCCCACCGGGGCGCTTATCGCAACGTAATAAAGCACTTCGCGGCGCATGCGATCGGCGACCTTGGCCGAACCCTCCACAAAACGTCTGATCTGCAAGTCGACTCGGCCGCAAAGCTGCTTGATGCCAAAACCGCTCTCGACACCGTTTTCGACGATGCTTTCAAGCAGCGCTCCCACCGTCCACCAGAACGAGCGCTGAGCGGAGTGAGTCTGAACGTCCTCGATGCCCTGGATCGCATCGCGCATTGCGCGGGCCGCCTCCTCGTCTCCGTGCAGCCACGCGAGAAGCCCACGCTGGTAGAGCCTGCGTTGCTTGACCAGAAATGAGGGCAGTTTCTGCGAGCTGACCGTCTTCACCGAGGCGATCTTCGGCGCCCGGGGCGAAAGATCCGGATAGAAAAGATCGGTCGGCGCCGAGGCTTTTACCCCCCGCGCCTGCTGCATCAGTTCGTACTCGGGGAACAGCTTCAGCGGCACCGGAGGCGCGCCACCGACCAGCTCGTCGAGAAAAATCTTCAGCTTGCGACACGATCGGTCGATCAAATCGCAGACGTCCTGCGCCTCGCGCGGCGGCAGCTCTTCGACCCGGTTCAGCTGGCGCTCGAGTTCGTCGGTGTAAGCCGTCACCGCGTCGAGGCCGACCATCTGGATCGCGCCCGCTGCCTGGTGGACGTGCGAACGGGCGTGCTTGAGAGAGGTGATTTCGCGCGGCGAGGCCTTATAGACCGCGAGCGCCTCCAGACCCCGAGAGAGGGCCTGGTCAATCTCTCCCTGAACCCAGGTCAGCGGGCCGAGATCGAAATCCGGTGCGGTGTCGGTAGGCATGTCATGTCATCGTGCAGTTCTTGAATCAGCGGCGAGCAGGGTATCGCACGCAAGAACCGCGCCGGCGCCCGGATTGACCGTGGGCCCCGTTCATACCTTGAAACCGGCGACCGAGCTGCGCAGCTCCGCGGCGAGCTTGGTCAGCTGCCCGATCGACACGTTCGTCTGCTTGGTGCCCTCGGTGGTTTCTTCGGTGATCTTCAAAATGCCTTGCATGCCCCTCGTCACGTCCGACACCGATGTCGATTGCTTTTGCGTCTGCGCCGAAATGCCGCCGATCAGCTCCGCCAAGTCGCGCGAGACCTTGCGAATTTCGTCCAGCGCCTGCCCTGCCGCGTCAGACAGCTTGGTTCCTTCGACCACCCCGACGGTGCTCTTTTCCATCGCCGCCACGGCATCCTGGGTGTCGGCCTGAATGGTCTTCACGATGGCCTCGATCTGCTTGGTGGCCTCGCCGGACCGCTCCGCCAGCCGCTGCACCTCCTCCGCCACGACCGTGAACCCGCGTCCGGCTTCGCCTGCCGAGGCAGCCTGGATCGCGGCGTTGAGCGCGAGCACGTTGGTCTGCTCGGTGATGTCGGAGATCAGCTCCACGATCTCGCCGATTTCCAGTGACGACTCGCCCAGACGCTTGATCCGTTTGGCGGTGTCCTGAATCTGGCTGCGGATTTCATTCATGCCGGCGATCTGGTTGTGCACCGCCTGTCCGCCTTTTTCAGCGGCCGCGAGCGACTGCTGCGCCACCCGCGCCGACTGGGCCGCGGTTTGCGATACCTCGTTGATCGACTGCGCCATCTGCAGCACCGAAGCCGAGGCTTGCTGGATCTCCCGATTCTGCCGCTGCGATGCCTCGTACAAGCGGTTCGAGATCGCCTGCGCATCGGTGGTTGCCTTCGCCACCTGGTCGGTCGCGGAGTTGATTCCCCGCACCAGCGTGCGCAGCTCCTCGATGGTGAAGTTGATCGAATCGGCAATGGCACCGGTCACGTCCTCGGTCACCGAAGCCTGGACCGTAAGATCGCCGTCGGCGAGATTTCCCATCTCGTTCAGCAACCGCAGAATGGCTTCCTGGTTGCGCTTGTTCTCCTGCTCGCTCTCGTACGCGCGCACCCGCGCGTCGTCGAGGAAGACCTTGCCGAGCAGGATGAGCCAGAGCAGCGCGACCACGGCGAACGTCATCGCGGCCCAGAACGTGAAGTTGCGCGACCCAGTCTGATTGTCGAACTCGGCGGTGAGCTTGTTGGCGTCGGTCAGCAGCGGCTCGGACTGCTGATTGATCACGCGCGCGGCGCGCTTGGCGACGACCAGCCGCGACATGTTCTGAAGGATGGCGTTGACACCGTCCTGATACGACGCGAATTTCTTCTGCAACTCGGTCAGCGTCGCGCGCGCATCTTCCGCCCGCACACCGGTGAGGCGCAAGGTTTCGCTCCCTTTGAGCAAGCCATTCAGGATTTCACGGAAGGTTCCGGCATCCTTGCCGAGAAGGAACGCGACTTCGGGGTCGATCTCTTCGGAAGAAACAAGCGAGTTCGCGTTCTTCGCGATACGCTGTGAAAGCACCGCAAGCTGGTTGGTGAAATCGACCTCGCGCAATGTACCGCCTCCCGCCGCAACCTGTGCCGACGCCTGTTGCGCGAGCTCGAGCAGCTCGTTGTTGCCCTTGTTGATGGTGTCCAGACCCTTGGATAGCGTCACCAGCGACGGCTGGTTATCGACCACGTCGGTCGCATTTTTCTCGACCACGGCCCAGCGGGCGGTGACGTCCTTCAATAAAGCCTGCAGGGCCTCGTTGCTGGTCGCATCGAGGCTCACACCCTTGACGCTGCCGCCCTTGGTCAACGCATCGAGGTCGGCACGGAAGCGGTCTCTGGAGTCCTTGACGCCTTCGAACGCGGGAACATTGCCCTGAACCGCAAGCGACGTTCCCCGCGCAAGGCGCTGCGAAAGCATCTGCATCTCGGTCGCGGTGGTGCCGCTGGCGGTCGCCTGCGTTGAGACGCGGGTATTGAAGAAGAGCATGACCAGCGCCAGCAGTATGAAGACCACCAGCAGGGCGCCGAGCACCTGAAACTGGCGAACGATCGGCAAGTGGCCAATCAGCCACAGATGTCCGGGCTGACGCATCTCCGGACTCGCGGTGCGCATCTGTTCCATGATCGACACGGCCGCAAGCGGATCGTAGCCGGTTTGCTGCTTGCCCATCTTGACTTGCGTCGTCGGCTCGTCGAATTCGGCGTCATCCCCTCCCCGCCCCTTGGCCGGCCCTGCGCCGAACAGGGACTTCAAGCTCAAGCTAAGCGCCATGTTTCGTCTCCCCAATAGCGTCGCACGCGTGCGTCATTCGAATGGTCAATTCGGCCTCTACACGCCGACTTGAAGAAAACCAGGGTCCTGTGCAAGCAGCGCGAGATCGATTTCCTGCCATGTGCCGCCATCGCGATCGGTCCAGCGCGCGCCGTACCATGCCGGCGCGTCGAAAGCAGCGTCGCCGCGGACCAGCTCGGCAAGGTTGCGCAAGCCCAATACCCGGTGCACGACCAGACCTGCGCGCAGCTCACCCACGCGCGGGCCGAACAAAACCAGTCGAGCCGGCGCGGCACCGGGCGTGGTCGGCTCGATGTCATGGCCCAGAAAGGCGCTGAAATCGATGATGCTGTACAGGTTCCCGCGAATATTCGAGATGCCCAGATACCACGACCGGGTCAGTGGCACCGTCGCAACCGTGGGAACGGCGATCACCTCGCCGGCATCCGCCAGCCGGATCAGCCATTGGCTGCCGGCACACGCGAGCCCCAGACGCGACTGCTCGACCTGGGCGGTGGTTTTCGCCGCCAGGCGCGTCGCAAGCTCCTGCTGGAACGCGCGAAGATTGAGCTTGCCGGCACGAGCCATCAGGGTGAGCTAGCCCAGCGCCGTGATCTTCGCGAGCAGCTCGTCGCGGTTGACCGGCTTGACGATGTAGTCGCGGGCGCCCTGCCGCATACCCCAGATCTTGTCGGTTTCCTGGCTCTTGGACGTGCACAGAATGATCGGGACGGTGCGCGTGACCGGATCGCGGCTGATGGCCCGGGTCGCTTGAAAACCGTTCAGCCCGGGCATCACCACGTCCATGAGAATCAGATCCGGCTTGACTGTCTTGGCCTTGAGAATGGCGTCCTCTCCGTTGTCGCTGGCGACGACCTCGTAGCCCGCCTTGGTCAGCATGTCGTTCAGGACGTGACGCTCCGTCGGAGAGTCATCGACGATCAGAACCCGCTTGATTGCCATCATTCCCCACCCTTCGCTGCGCCCCCGGGCGTTGTCCGGCGCCGTGTCAATGCGCGGCTGCCTTAACATGCGTACCTACGGCCTTGAGCAGACTTTCTTTGGTAAAAGGCTTGGTCAGATATTGGTCCGACCCGACCATACGGCCTCGCGCACGATCAAACAATCCGTCTTTGGACGACAGCATAACCACCGGCGTCTGATGAAAGCGCGTGTTTTTCTTGATCAGGGAGCATGTCTGGTACCCATCGAGCCGCGGCATCATGATATCGACAAAGATCATGTCGGGCTGATGGTCGGTGATCTTGCATAACGCGTCGAAGCCGTCCTCGGCTAGGATCACGGTGCAGCCGGCCTGGAGCAGAAAAATCTCGGCGCTTCGACGAATCGTGTTGCTATCGTCGATCACCATGACTTTTACTCCCGCCAACGCGGCTGGTTCCGGCAATTCAATGCTCCCTGCGTTTTCGATCGAGACTTCGTATCCTGCTATGGTTCCCATTCCTACCTCGTCAAAGTTTGCCACGGATATAGGCAAATGCCTAGAGCATAATCCTTGCCAGAACCGCGAAACTCCAGCCTGTTGAGGGATTTGCAACAAGTCTAACGCGGATTAAAGGGACTATATGCCGTATTTGGGCACCTTCAGCGCCCAAGAAACATGCGATAGGCCGGATTTGACGTCTCTTCGACGCTCGGATAGCCCAGACGATCGAGAAATTCCCGGAATGCCGCCTTATCGGACGGTGGAACCTGCATTCCGACCAAAACACGCCCGTAATCGGCACCGTGGTTGCGATAATGGAACAAACTGATGTTCCAGCCGCGACTCATGCTGTTCAGGAACTTCATCAGCGCCCCGGGACGCTCCGGAAACTCGAAACGGTAAAGAATCTCGTTTTCCGCCGCCGGTGCGTGCCCTCCGACCAGATGCCTGACGTGAACCTTCGCCATCTCATTGCTTGACAGATCGTAGGCCTCGATCCGGCGCTTGTGCATGGCGCGAAGCAGCTCCGCGGTCTCGTGCCGGTCGCTCACTTCGATGCCCACGAACAGGTGCGCGATCTTGGAGTCGGCGTAGCGATAATTGAACTCGGTGACGTTGCGCTTGCCCAGCAATGCGCAGAATTCCCGGAAGCTGCCCGGCCGCTCAGGGATCGTCACGGCGAGTATCGCCTCGCGCTCCTCGCCCAGCTCGGCTTGTTCGGCGACGAATCGCAGACGGTCGAAATTCATGTTCGCGCCGCAAGCGATCGCAACCAGCGTTCGATTGCGAAAGCGGTGCCGATCGCACCACAGCTTGAGCCCCGCGACCGACAGCGCCCCCGCCGGCTCGAGAATCGATCTCGTGTCCTCGAAGACATCCTTGAGCGCCGCACAAATGGCGTCGGTATCGACCAGCACGATGTCGTCGACCAGCTCGCGGCAAATGCGGAATGTTTCCTTGCCTACCTCCCTTACCGCCACGCCGTCGGCAAACAACCCGACATGCTCGAGCTTGATGCGGCGCCCGGCGGCGATGGAGCGTGCCATCGCGTCCGAATCCACCGGCTGGACGCCGATAACTTTGATTTCAGGCCGCACCCGCTTGACGTACGACGCGATGCCGGAAATCAGGCCGCCACCGCCGATGGCGACGAAAATGGCGTCGATGGGGGCCTGCAACTGACGCAGGATTTCCACTGCGATCGTCCCTTGACCGGCAATCACATCGGGGTCGTCGTAAGGATGAACGAAGGTTGCTCGCCGCGCTTTCTGCAACTTGAGCGCGTGCGCGTAGGCGTCGCTGAATGAATCGCCGTGCAGCACGACCTTCGCTCCGCGCGTTTCGACCGCCTGGATCTTGATCTTGGGCGTCGTGATCGGCATCACGATGGTCGCCTTGCAGGAGAGCCTCTGCGCCGCAAGAGCCACGCCCTGCGCGTGATTTCCGGCCGACGCGGTGATTACACCGCGCGCACGCTCGGCGACGGAAAGCTGCGCCATTTTGTTATAGGCGCCGCGCAGCTTGAAGGAGAAAACGGGCTGCTGGTCTTCGCGCTTGAGCAGTACGCGGTTGCCGATGCGGCGCGACAGCGTCGGCATGAGGTCGAGCGGAGACTCGATCGCGACGTCGTACACCTTCGCGGTCAGGATCTTCTGCAGATAGTCAACCGCCATCGCTCTCTCGCGCCGGATCAATCACCCGCGAGCGTAGCAGAAAGGTGCGGGCTGCCAAAGCCAGCAACACCGCACCGTACGTGCTTTCTGCTAGGCTAATAGCTCGTCATACACGTTTCGTCATGCTTGAGCCGATCCGCAACGCCATGCCGATTGCAGCTCATTTTCCGGCAGCCCATCTTCCGACCCCTCGAGCCGCGGGATCCGCGGGACCCGCATGAGCGCCGCGACTCTCGCCGTCGTCGATCTGGGATCGAACAGCTTCCGGCTCGAGATCGGTCGCGTCGAGGGCGGCCAGATCTATCGCCAGGACACCTGGCGCGAGACACTGCGCTTCGGTGCCGGCCTCGACCGCCACGGCAGAATCAAACCCGCGGCGATGAAAGCCGCGATCGAATGCCTGCAACGCTTCCACGAGCGCCTTTCGGGCGTGCATCCGTCCGCCGTGCGCGCGGTCGCGACCAATACCTTTCGGGTGGCGAAAAATGCGCGCGAGTTTCTGCCGCAGGCCGAGCGTGCGCTGGGCTTTCCGATCGATGTCATCGGCGGTCACGAAGAAGCGCGCCTGATCTATCTCGGCGTGGCACATGTGCTCCCGCCATCGGCCGCGCCGCGTTTGGTCATCGACATCGGCGGCGGCTCGACGGAGCTCATCATTGGCCGCGGGCTCGAGCCCGAGCGGCTCGAATCGTTGCGAATCGGATGCGTCGGCATGACGCAGCGCTTTTTCCCCAACGGGAAGGTCACCGCCGGGGCGTTCGATGCGGCGGAGACGGCAGCACGGGTCGAGATCGAAGCGATCGCGAGCGAATTCGGACCAAGCCATTGGCGAGATGCCTTTGCTTCCTCAGGCACCGCGGCGGCGCTCGCGGAAATCCTCGAGCAGAACGCATTCTCGCCCCGCGGAATAACGCCGGTCGGCCTTGCGCGGTTGAAGAAGCGCCTGATTCAGGCAGGCAACGTCCATCGTTTGCATGTCAGCGCTCTCAAGCCCGAGCGCGCGCCGGTGCTGGCCGGCGGGCTGGCGATCATGTCCGCGGCGGTCGCCGAGCTTCGGATATCGCGCATCGATCCGGTAGGCGGCGCGCTGCGGCTCGGCGTTTTGTACGATTTGCTGGGGCGGACAATCGACGAGGACGTCCGCAAATTGACGGTCGAGCGCTTCGTCGACCGCTACCGTATCGAACGGGCACACGCGGCGCGCGTTGCGGCGTTGGCCGCAGCCCTCTGTCGGCGCGTCACGCCTGTTCGGGATCCCGCGCAAACGCAGCTGCTGACGTGGGCGTCACTACTGCACGAAATCGGCATGTCGGTCGCCCATTTAAGCTTTCATAAACACGGCGCGTACATTCTGCAGCACGCGGACATGCCCGGTTTTTCGGCAGGCGAGCAATCGCGGCTGGCCATTCTGGTGTATGGATGTCGGGGAGGTCTTGCCAAAGTGAGCGCAGCGCTCAGCGATCCGGATCTGCGCGCGCAGTTGTTCTCGCTACGGCTCGCGGTTCTTTTTCATCATGCCCGCACGATCATTGCGCTGCCGCGCATAGAACTCGCTGCCGGCGGGCGTATCGGACTCGGCGTGTCCGAGCGTTGGCTCGCGAAACATCCTCTGACCGCGCATCTGCTGGCGAAGGAGCGCCGTCAATGGAAGGAGTTGGGCCATCCATGGAAGCGTCTCTAGTATGCCGAGTCAGAAGTTCCGACGATAAAGGAGCGGATGATATGTGCATCGGCTTTGAGCCGCGAGACATCCGGCTCAAACGAAATCCGGGCCGATGACCACGCGCACCACGACTGCGGTGGAGTTTTCGCGCACCCGGTTGGAAAGCCACCACACGGCACCCTTGCGCACGCTCCACGAAGCGTCCTGCTCGGAAAGCAGAAAGGCCGCCACTTCACCGAGTGTGGGTTGATGCCCGACAACGAGCGCCGGCTCGCGCGCGTCCGGCCAACCGGCCGCGGCCAGCACCGCGCCAACGCTGGCGCCGGGCCCGAGCTCGGGCACGGTCCGGAATTTACGCTTGAGCGCGAGAGCGGTTTGTTGCGCGCGATCGGCCGGACTCACCAATATTCTGCAGGTGTCAGGAAGATGGCTGTCGAGCCAGATCGCCATTCTTTCGGCCTGCTTGATGCCCTTGGCCGTGAGCCGGCGGCCAAGATCCGGCTCGCCCGGCTCGGCTTCGGCATGCCGCCACAGAATCAAATCCATCGACAGCGTCCGGCGGTCATCGCTCCTGGCCCTTGCTTTCAGCCAGCTGCTCGAGCAGCTCCTGCTGGGCCGACCTCGTCTGTGCCCGGCCCCGTGGCTTGGCGCGCTGATAGCAGCCGTCCTCGCCGAGCTCCCACGCGTCGCGAGTGTCGGCAAGATAGGGTTTCAGTCCTTCGGCGATTACGCGTGCCTTGAGATCCGGATCGAGTATCGGGAACGACACTTCAATGCGGCGGAAAAGATTGCGGCCCATCCAGTCGGCGCTGGCTAGATAGACGTCCTCTTTGCCGTCGTTCAAGAAGTACCAAATACGGTGGTGCTCGAGAAATCTGCCGACGATGGAGCGCACGCGGATGCGATCCGAAACCCCTTTGACCCCCGGACGCAGGGCGCAAGCGCCGCGGACTATCAGGTCGACCTCGACACCTGCCTGTGACGCCGCATAAAGCGCCTTGATCACCGCTTCTTCGACCAGCGCATTCATCTTGGCGATGATATGCGCCGGCTTGCCTTCCTTTGCGTGCCGCAACTCGCGACGTATCGACTCCAGAACGTGGCGATGCATGGTGAACGGCGCCAGCCAGAGCCGTTTCAACTTGTTGGCTTTGGCGAGGCTCGTGATGTGCAGGAATACCTCGTTGACGTCAGCGCAGATCTCGGCGTTGGTCGTAAGCAGTCCGAAATCGGTGTACTGGCGCGTGGTGCGCGGATGGTAGTTGCCGGTCCCCAAGTGTGCATAGGGCTGCAGCTTCGTTT
>DASZZK010000522.1:0-4736 GCA_035544975.1 Casimicrobiaceae bacterium
GAATGGCACGCGATGCGGGCCGAGCTGCGTCAAATGACCGCGGATGACCACCGTGAAATGCTCGCGCAGCCACTTGCGTGCGACGGCGCCCGCGGCGACGCGCACGGCAGTCTCGCGTGCCGACTGTCGGCCGCCTCCGCGATAGTCGCGAATCCCGTATTTCTGCCAATAGGTGTAGTCCGCGTGACCCGGACGAAAAGTGTCGGCGATGGCCGCGTAGTCCTTGCTGCGCGCGTCCTCATTGCGGATGAGGAGCGCGATCGGCGTGCCGGTGGTCCGTCCCTCGAACACGCCGGAGAGAATCTCCACGGTGTCGGATTCGCGCCGCTGCGTCACATGGCGCGACGTTCCCGGCTTCCGGCGATCGAGCTCGTGCTGGATGTCCTCGGTGTCGAGTGCCAGCCCCGGCGGACAGCCATCGACCACGCAGCCGATGGCCGGGCCGTGCGACTCGCCGAAGGATGTAACGCAGAACAGTTTGCCGAATGTGTTGCCGGACATAGTCGGATCCGTAAGCGTCCCGGGAAAGAGCGGGCGTCGCTTCCACGAGCTCAGCCTCAGTTTATCATCTGACCCGTGCCGGTCCCGGGCGGGCCGACCACACCTTTCAGGGCTCGACGCGATGCACGATACGGACTACAACAGAGCCGCGGAACAATCCGCTCGCGCACTTGCCGGCACGCGGTGTGTGGCAATGCTGACCGGGGCAGGCGTCTCCGCCGAATCGGGAGTGCCGACGTTTCGCGATGCGCGAAGCGGCCTATGGTCGCGATTCGATCCGCTGCAACTTGCGACGCCAACCGCGTTTGTGAATCACCCCAAGCTGGTTTGGGATTGGTATGCGTGGCGCCGCGAGCTCGTCGCGAAAGTGGAACCGAATCCGGCGCACGACGCTCTGGCCGACATCGAGCGCCGTGTCCCGGACTGTTTGTTGATCACGCAAAACGTCGACGGTCTGCATCGGCGCGCCGGCAGCCGCAAAGTGGTCGAATTGCACGGCAACATCGGCCGCGTCAAATGCTCTCGCGAAGGCACGGTGGTCGAACACTGGGACTGCGCCGGCGATGAAGTTCCGCGCTGCGCCGCTTGCGGCGCCCTACTCCGCCCGGATGTGGTCTGGTTCGAGGAGATGCTGCCACCGGATGCGCTCGCCGCCGCCGAAGCGATGGCGCGCCGTTGCGATCTGATGCTCGTCGTCGGAACGTCGGCCGAGGTCTACCCGGCGGCCGCGCTACCAATCATCGCCAAAGCTTCCGGCGCTGTCGTCATCGAGATCAATCCCAACGCCACCGCGCTTTCGGCAAGCGCAGATTACCTATTGCGCGGGCCTGCAGGCAGCGTCTTACCGGCACTGGTCCGCCAAGCCTGGCCAGACCCCGCGGCCGGTCATGCCGGGCGATCGCTCGCGTCCGCCTCGGACTTGAGCGACGACGACGCGTTCAGCTGACGCGAAAGTTGCCACGCCATCCACGCCAGCACCACGACGCCGAGGATCAACACCCCCCACAGCGTGGCGCGCCGATATTCCCGCGGTGGTTTCGCCTGCTCGAGGTGACCAAGCGGCGCCGCGACGCCGGTGTGAGCAACGGCGATCGCGCCGAGCGGCTGTCCTGCGAGCGTGTATCCCGGCACCAGCGTGCTGACCGGCAGCGCGCTCGACGCTGCGGAAACGTTGCCGTAGGCGATGAGAAACGGCCCGGTTCCGCGCGCGGCAAACACGATTTCCTGTGGATTCGAGTGCCCACAATGCCGATGTCCACCGCGCATCCAGCGCCAGCGAGATCGCCAGCGTCGCGAAGATCATGCCAAGGCCCAGGAATGCTTTCGACCAGCAGGCGTATGCCTTCACCTTGTCGGGAGTACAAGGCGCGCGCAGGAGCAGATAGCGATCGCTCCGACGAGCGCGCCTACGCCTTGCGCCAAGACAGCGCCTATCAAGGCTCCGACGATCAACCCCAACGCCCACATGATGGTTCTCCCCGCTGTGCTCGGAAGTCTGAATCCCGAAGGACTCTCTGACCATCCGACGGATGGATTAGCTGCCGGATGGCCTCGTTGCCGCTGCCTCGCTATTCGAATCTCCGGTCTATCGCCAATCTCCACGCAGTCCGAGGACGCTCTTTTGCAGAGCTTCCGGCGTCGCCAGCTCCGGCGAGAATGGTGTTCCCGCCACCAATGCGATGCGCGAAAACATTCCTCTCCATCGTCGCATCGCCTTACCTTGATGCGACCTGCTGAAAAAACTGCCCCACAGCCCCCGCAACGCCATCGGCACCACCGGCACCGGCGCCTGTTCGAGAATGCGCTGGAGGCCCGGCCGGAACACGTTGAGCTCGCCCGTCTCGGTCAGCCGTCCCTCGGGAAAAATGCCGACGATCTCGCCCGCCCTGAGCGCCTTGGCCGCCTCCTCGAAGGCGCGCTCCTTCATGCCCGGATCTTCCTTCGCCGGAGCGATTGGAATCGCGCGCATGGTGCGGAAAAGGAAATTCAACAGCGGAATCCGAAAGATCCGATGGTCCATCACAAAACGCACCGGCCGCCGCACGCAGGCCGCAACGACGATTGCGTCGACAAAGCTGACGTGGTTGCAAACGATGACGCAACCGCCCTTCTCGGGAATCCGATCGAGCCCCTCCTTGTGAACGCGATAGATCGTGTGTACCAGGAGCCAGGCCAGGAAACGCATCGTGAATTCCGGCATCAGCAAATAGATGTAGAGTGCGACCAGCGCGTTCATCAGGCCGGTTGCCAGAAAAAGTTGTGGGATGGTGCAGCCAGCCTTGAGCAGCCCGAGCGCGATGGCCGCCGACGCGACCATGAACAACGCGTTCAGAATATTGTTGGCGGCGATGATCCGCGACCGGAACGCGGGGTCGGAGCGCTCCTGAATCAGCGCATAGAGCGGCACGATGTAAAAACCTCCGAACATCCCGAGCAGGATCAGGTCGGCGACGATGCGCCAGTGCGCCGCGACTCGCAGGAACCCGTCGACGCCGGTGAGGCTGTTGGGCGCCAGACCGCGGCTCGCGAAATAGAGATCGATAGCGAACACCGAAAGGCCGATCGAGCCGAACGGGACCAGTCCGACCTCGACTTTGTGTCCCGACAGACGCTCGCATAACAGCGAGCCGACGCCGATGCCGACCGAGAAGATCGCGAGCATCATGGTCGCGACGTGCTCGTCGCCGCCGAGAACGTCGCGCGTGAAATTGGCAAACTGCGTCAGGTACGTCGCGCCGTAGAACCAAAACCACGAAATGCCGAGCATCGAAAGCCAGACGACGCGATTGCCCCGCGCAAAACGGAGGTTGCGCCAGGTTTCGGTAAACGGGTTCCAGTTGATGCGAAGGTCGGGCGCGACCGCAGGGGCCTTGGGAATGCCGCGGCTGACGACGTACCCCGCGATGGCGATCGCAATCGCGGTCCCGCCCGCGTACAGCGGCCCGTCGGGCTTGATCGCGATCACCAGCCCGCCGACGATTTCGCCGAGGAGAATCGCGACGAAGGTGCCCATTTCGATCAGCCCGTTACCGCCGACCAGCTCATCGCTGCGCAGCGTCTGCGGCAGGATCGCGTATTTCACCGGACCGAATATCGTCGAGTGCACGCCCATCAGCCCCAGCGCCAGAAAGAGCAGCAACAGGTCGCGGCGGTAGAACCCAATGGCGCCGACGACCATGATCGCAATCTCGAACAGCTTGACGAAACGGATCACCCGCGATTTCTCGTACTTGTCCGCGAGCTGGCCGGCGGTCGCCGAGAAAAGCATGAAAGGAGCGATAAAAACAGCGGCGGCGATGTTGACCAGATCGTTCGATGAAAGCGTGGTCAGCGACGCAGCCTGGAATGCCACGAAAATGACCAGCGCGTTCTTGTAGACGTTATCGTTTCCGGCGCCGAGAAACTGGGTCCAGAAAAACGGCGCGAAGCGGCGCTCCCGCAAAAGCTGAAACTGACTGTGTTCGGCCATCGATGGCTCCGTGGTCAAGAGAATGCACCGCGCGATTCGCTGTCGCTCGCCCGCGAGTGACGACCTGGCGCGGCGCACTCGACAAGGAACCTGCAAACAGCCAATGGAACCACAATCCGGACGAACATACTGCCCCTCCGAGTGAATTTCTGACTCAAGTCACTAATGCTTTCTTACGTATTCCTTGACTGCGTCCAGCGCTTGCCGAACGGTATCCGCATTGGGCCAGAAATAAACTTCCCGGCCGGTTTTTTCGCTTTTGAGCACACCGGCCTCGCGCAATACCCTCAGGTGGTGCGTCACCGCGGTCCGCGACAGTGTGGACGCTGCAACGATCTGGCCAATGTTGAGGCGTTCCCCCGGCTCGAACATCAACACGATTCGCTGCCGATGCGGGTCACCCAGCGCCACAAAAATCCGGGCGATGCGTCGCCATGCTTTTGGAATCGCCTTGCCGTAAGCCTTAATCACAGCTATATCACTAGTTACATAGTTTCTTTACTTTTACGCTTGGCCAGCACCTTGTCAAGAGGTCGCCGGCGCCTCCCGACGAGCGGTCGAGCTTTTCCGTGCTGCCCGGAAATCGGCGCGGGGTACTGCAGCCGCATCGGCTACAATGGCAAGGCGCCTTCGCGCACCCGCCGCCATGCGCCCCTATCTCGACTTCATGCGCTACGTACGCGATCACGGATTGCGCAAGGACGATCGCACCGGGACCGGCACCTTGTCCGTGTTCGGATATCAGATGCGCTTCGACCTTGGCGCC
>DASZZK010000523.1:0-1702 GCA_035544975.1 Casimicrobiaceae bacterium
AACTTGTGCCAGAGCCACGTTCCGTCTTCCGTCGCAAGCTTTGTGGCGGCCGCCTGCTTCCATTCGGGCCCGAGTGTGATCCCGCGATTCTTGAGCGCGGCATCGGCGGCCGCTTCCGCGTTGGCGCGGTCGATTTGCAGCGGCGGCGCGTCGCTGTGGAAGTCAGCACCGAACGCTATCGCCAGCAATCCCGCAACTCCAAGAAGAGGCAACGCACGCTGCACCAGAGTGGTCCAGCGCCCGGCCTGAGCACGGGTGCGTGCCGCGACGGCATGGGCAACCGCCGCTCCGCTCCGCCATGCGCCGTTGCGCAATATCGCAGGCAGCTCCCCCCACCTTCCTGCGCGTACGCGATGCAAGGCGACGATGGCGAGGGGCACCAGTCCCGCGGCGAGAACGAGTGCCTGATTGAATCCGCTGCCGGAGCCTTCGACGAGGAAAACGGGTATCGACATCAGGACAAGGTCGAAAACGGCGTGAAGGATCACCGTCGTCAGCAAACCGAAGCGCAAAAAGATGAGTCCCCAGATGAATGCCGGAATCACCAGCTCGACCAGCCGCGAGTACGCCGGAAACCCCGGATAGTTCGCGTGTGCGGCGCCGAAGACGATTGCCTGCAACACGAGCGCCAGGCCGATCAGCAGGCTGCGATGACCGAACCGGCGGCCGATCAGCGCCGCGATCGACAAGGGCACCGCGCGAAACAGGCATTCCTCCATGAATCCTGCCTGCAATGCCATGCCTATGGGCGCGAGCGCGGGCAACGCGCTGCCGAGAATGTTGGGATCGGTAAGCGCCTCCGAAGGCTGCCACCATCCAAAGTAGCGGTTGGTCACGAAATAAAATGCCGCGATCAGCGCCAGCTCGATCGGGACAAAGAGGTACCCGCCCAGGGTGCGGCCAAGAATTGCCCGCGTCGGCGCGGCCTCGCGCGACCAGATGCGCCAAAGCTGCGGATGGTCGGGGAATGCCCGGCGCGACAGACCCTCGGCGGCCATGAACACCAGCGCCAAGCCAAGCGAGCCGACAAGAAACACCAGCAACGCGAGGCCGAATTGCGACCCCCAGAAAACCCACACCGGCTGCGCCGTGTCGTAGGAAAACCAGGCCTGCGGTGCGTTGGCGAGCATCGCCAACGCATTGATGCCGGCGACGATCGCGCCGGCAACGAGCGCGCACTTCCACAGCAGCGCGCGCCGGCGCACCAGCCACAAGGTGCCGAGGATGCAACCTCCGATTCCGTAGAGCGCCGCGGCGGCAAGCGAAGCCACTTTGGCGATCGTCTCGTTGTCGGAGCGCATTTCCTGGAAACGAAGCTTGAATGCTTCCGGAACGTAGACGTAGTGCGAGACCTCGGAGAGGTGGTTGCCGGCAACACCAAGCCGCAGCCGGAAGCGGCCGTCACCAAGCGGTTCGTGCTCGCGCTCGTACACAAATGCGTGATCGACGCGGCCGCCGGACCGCCGCACGTCAGACTGTTCGAGCAGCTTGTAGAGCGAGAAATCGACCGCCCAGTCGTCGCGAGCGCGAGCCTCGGCGAGGGCGCGCGCTGCGTTCGCGTCGAGCGCAGCGCCGGGCTCCGCTTCGGGCAGCTTCAACTGAAATCCATACGGCGAGCCGTCGGGCCTGAAGCGCACGCGCGCCTCGGCGGTCTCGCTCGGCCTGAACAAGCGTACTTGCCACCAATACGGCGCGTAGATCT
>DASZZK010000524.1:0-2890 GCA_035544975.1 Casimicrobiaceae bacterium
CGGAAATCTTCTATCCCCGCTCGCTTCAATGCATTACGCCATGACTTCGTATTCGCCTGAGTAATCGGCTTCTTGCGAAAGGTAAAGACTCGTATCGGATGCTTCCCAGTTTGTCGCTTAATTACGCCGACTGCTACCGAGCTTAAAGACACGTGAATTGCTTTGCGTCCCTTCGCTTGGTCGGCATGAATCCATGCAACGCCCCGTTCCAAGTCTACCTGTGACCATTCCAGCTTGATCACATTCGACTGCCTTAAACCTGTGGCAAGAGCAAACGTAACAGCCTCCCGCTGATGCTCCGGCAATTCCTTAAGTAACCCGCTCACCTGCTCCGGAGTAAGCCAACGGACTCGCGTAAGCGTCCGGTCAGCACCCTCTTGAGCAGCTACTGATAGGCGTTGAAGATGGTGTCCACCATGAAGATAGTGGACACCAAGTCAGGCGCATCGGTAGCCCCATTTCGGGTTCGCACCAATCGCACTGGTCGCCGAACCTATTCGCGCGAGTATAAGCTCGAGATTGTCGAGGAGTGCAGCGCGCCCGGCGTTTCGGTAGCCGCGGTCGCGCTGTCTCACCGCATCAATGCCAACCTGGTGCGCAGATGGATCGTGCAGCGTCGTGCCGGGCGGCTTTCTCCGACGGTCAATACGAGTGCGGTGATGCTACCGGTCGCGGTGGAGCCGAGCGGCCGGTGGGTGTCGCCCGTGAGAGGCGAGTCGGCGCCGGGGCAATCGAAGAATTGCGCCGGCGTGATCGAGATCGAATTGGAATCTGCTCGCATCCGTGTGCGCGGCGCCGTGGACGCCGCAGCCCTTCGCACGGTGCTGGATGTGCTGGCGAAGCCATGATCGCATTGCCTGCGGGTACGCGGGTGTGGCTGGCGGCCGGGGTGACCGACATGCGCAAAGGCATGGGCGGCCTGGCCGCGTTGGTGCAAACGACGCTCGAAGCCGATCCATTTTGCGGACACTTGTTCGTGTTCCGCGGTCGGCGCGGCGATCTGGTCAAAGTCCTATGGTGGTCAGGTGACGGACTGTGCCTGTTCATGAAGCGGCTCGAACGCGGTCGCTTCGTGTGGCCGCAGGCGAGCAGCGGTAGCGTGGCGTTGAGCGCAGCGCAGCTCTCGATGCTGCTCGAAGGCATTGACTGGCGCCGGCCGGTGAGGACGTGGCGGCCCGAGGTTGCGGCCTGAAGCCACGCGTGCAACTTCTGCGAGGTGGTTGTACTACGTCTGCCGGTGAGTTAGTCTCACTCACATGAGTGGCGAGCGCGACGATCTTCCCGACGATGTAGAGGAGCTCAAAGAGCTGGTGCGCTCGAGCCGCGCCGAGATTGAGCATCTGAAGCTCATCATCGCGAAGTTGAAGCGCCTGCAGTTTGGACGCCGCTCCGAGAAGTGGGACCGCGAGATCGAGCAACTGGAGCTGCGGCTCGAAGAGCTGCAGGTGTCGAGCGCACCGGCTGCGCCCGTTGTATCAGAGAAGCCCGCCGCGCAAGTGCCGGTGCGCCGCCCGCTGCCCGAGCACCTGCCGCGCACCCGCATCGAGCATGCACCCGCGTGCGCTTGCCCCGACTGTGGGGCGGCGATGCGCAAGATCGGCGAGGACGTCTCGGAAGTGCTCGACTACGTGCCGGCGTGCTTCCGGGTGATCCGCCATGTGCGCCCGAAGATGGCTTGCCCGGCGTGCGAGCGCATCGTACAGGTCGAGGCGCCGTCTCGCCCGATCGATCGGGGCTTGGCTGGCCCGGGGCTGCTCGCGCACATCCTGGTCTCGAAGTACGCGGACCACCTGCCGCTCTACCGGCAGGCGCAGATCTACGCCCGCGAAGGGGTGGAGCTCGGGCGCTCGACGATGGCCGAGTGGGTGGGCGGGTGTTTCCGGCTGGTCGATCCGCTGCTCGAGGCCTTGGCCCGCTATGTGATGGCGGCCGGGAAGCTGCATGCCGACGACACCCCGGTGCCGGTGCTCGATCCGGGGCGCGGCCGCACCAAGACCGGGAGGCTGTGGACTTACGTGCGCGATGATCGCCCCGCGGGAAGTGACCAAGCTGCGGCAGTGCTCTTTCGCTATGCGCCCGACCGGCGCGGCGAGCGCCCGCGAGGCCACTTGGCGCAATTCAGCGGCATCCTGCAGGCCGATGCCTACGCGGGGTTCGCTCATCTCTACGGAGAGCGCATCCAGGAGGCGGCTTGCTGGGCGCACGCAAGGCGCGCTTTCTACGACATTCATCAGGCGAACCAGTCCCCGATCGCCGCCGAGGCGCTCGATCGCATCGGGGCGCTCTACGCCATCGAGACCGAGATCCGCGGTCGCCCACCGGATGAGCGCGCGCGGATCCGGCAGGCGCGCGCCGGACCGCTGCTCGAATCCCTGCGCGAGTGGCTGCGCCAGACCCTGGGGCGGGTATCGAAGAAGTCGGAGTTGGCCAAGGCGATTGGCTACGTGCTCACGCGCTGGACAGCACTCACCCGCTACCGCGATGACGGCCGTATCGAGATCGACAACAACGCCGCCGAGCGCGCGCTGCGCGTGGTCGCGCTCGGTCGGAAGAATTATTTGTTCTGCGGCTCCGACGCCGGTGGTGAGCGTGCCGCCGCCATGTACAGCCTGATCGGCACCGCGAAGCTCAACGGCTTGGACCCCGAGGCCTACCTGCGTTACGTCATCGAACGCATCGCCGATCACCCGATCAATCGCGTCGAGGAACTGCTGCCCTGGAACGTCGCCGACGCCCTGCGCGGCGACGACCCACTCGAGCTCGCCGCCTGAATCAACCACCCGGCGTCAAGAGGGTGATCGCCGTACGCTAACACTCCAACGCGCGACATCTCCTTTTCATACGTGACCATTGCAGAAGGATAATGGTGCGTTGACAGCGTGAAATCATT
>DASZZK010000525.1:0-3314 GCA_035544975.1 Casimicrobiaceae bacterium
TCGCGACCAGCTCGCGGCGATATTCGCGAAGCCATGATCGACCTTCCTTCGCGCACCGCAACATGGCCGCCATTGCCGTCTTGGCAGACGGCGATCGCGGCATCCGCCCTCGCGCATCGTCAACGCTGGCCGCATGCGCTCTTGATCACCGGCCGCCGTGGATTGGGCAAACGCCTGCTGGCACTGCATTTCGCGCGGGCCTTGCTTTGCGAGGCGCCGCTCGAAAGTGGCGAGGCCTGCGGCGTGTGCCCGAGCTGCGGCTATGTCGGCCAGGGCACACATCCCGACTTGCAGCTCATCGAGCCGGTGACCTACGACGAGGAAGGGAACCCGACGCCGGTCGACACCATCAATGTCGAGCGCGTGCGCGAATTGATCGAATTCACCCAGTTGTCGCCGCATCGGCAACGCGCCAAGGTCGGATTGATCGCGCCCGCGGAAGCGATGAATGCCGCCGCGGCGAATGCCTTGCTCAAAACGCTCGAGGAGCCGCCCGCGGGGACATTTCTATTGCTGGTGAGCCATCAGCCGGCGCGCCTGCCGCCGACGATCCTCAGTCGTTGCCTGCGACTTCCCGCGCCGGAGCCCGATCGCGCTGCCGCGGCGGCGTGGCTGGCGCAGAACAGCGTAGTCAATGCTGATCCCGAGCTGGTGCTCGCTCAAGCCGGCGGCGCGCCCCTGTTCGCGCTTTCGCTTGCCGGCGCTGACATTCAACGCGAGCGCGATCATCTGCTGCTGCAACTGGCTCAACCGGAGCGGCTGTCACCGCTGGCGTTCGGGGCGCGCCTTGACAGCGCACCGAAGGACGAGCGCAAGGCTCAGCTCGCCAACGCGGTGTACTGGCTGCTGGCCTGGACCGCGGACCTCGCCTCGGTGGCGGCGGGCGCGGCGCCTTCCTTCAACCCCGATCACCGGGATGCTCTGTCGCGGCTCGCCGCCCGGGTGGCACTGGTGCCCCTGTTCCGCTATTATCGAGTGCTACTGCGACAGCGCGCGCTGCTCTCGCATCCGCTGCAACCGCGATGGGTCGCCGAAGCGCTGTTGATCGAATACCGCAAGTTGTTCGCCAGAGGTCAAGTGAATTAGCATGGCAACAGATCGCTCCAACGGAGGTACCGGCCCGGCCACGGTCTCACGACCGGGCGTGCTTTCGCTCAACATTCGGGAAAAGGCCGCGCTGTACGCCGCGTACATGCCTTTCCTCAAAGGCGGCGGCATCTTCATTCCCACCAATCGCGTCTACCAGCTTGGCGAGGAAGTCTTCATGCTGCTGTCGCTGATGGACGATCCGCAGCGAATCGCGGTTCAGGGCAAGGTAGTGTGGGTGACGCCCGAGGGCGTTCAAGGAAACCGGACGCAAGGCATCGGCGTCCAGTTCACGCCCGACGACACCGGTGCCTCGGCGCGCGCTACCATCGAAAAGATCCTCGCGGAAACGCTGGCGTCCAACCGGCCGACTCATACCATGTAGCGTTGGGAGGCGCGGAGCAGCGCGCCGTCTTTCAATGCCAGATGCCATGCCCGGTCATCCGGGCGCGTGTCGCACCACGCGCCGCATGACGTCCCATCGATGATCGTTTCCTGACTCTTCCTTTTCTGGCGCCGTGTTCGTCGATTCCCACTGTCACATCAATTTTCCAGAGCTCGGAAGCAGGATTTCCGACGTGCTCGAGTCGATGGCCGAGAACCGCGTGACGCACGCGCTTTGCATCGGCGTCAATCTGCCGGAGCTGCCGGGCGTGCTTCAGCTCGCGGCCGACCATCCGAACATCTATGCCAGCGTGGGCGTTCATCCCGACTACGAGGACACGCCCGAGCCGTCGATCGAGACGCTGACGGAGCTCTCGCGGCGCGACAAGGTGGTGGCGATCGGTGAAACCGGATTGGACTACTTTCGAGTCTCCGGCGACCTGGAATGGCAGCGTACCCGCTTTCGAACCCATATTCGGGCCGCACGCGAATGCGGCAAGCCGCTGGTGATCCATACCCGCTCTGCCGCAGCGGACACGCTCGCGATCATGCGTGAGGAGCGGGCCGGGGAAGCGGGGGGCGTCATGCACTGCTTCACCGAAAGCTGGGACGTGGCACGTGGCGCACTCGACCTGGGGTTTCACATTTCCTTTTCCGGCATCGTCACTTTCAAGAATGCGCAGGAGATCAAGGACGTCGCCCGGCGCGTACCGCTTGACCGGATGCTGATCGAGACCGACTCGCCGTATCTGGCGCCGGTGCCTTTTCGCGGCAAGCTCAACGAGCCCGCATACGTCCGCTATGTCGCCGAGGAAATCGCCCGCCTTCGCGACATTTCGGTGGAAGAGGTGGCTGCGGCAACGTCGACTAACTTCTTTCGCTTGTTTGGGGTCCCCGACCATGCTCATTGAACGATTGCCGCGACGCGGCTGCCGTGCGCTGCGCGCCGCGCTGCTGGCCGCGCTGTTCTTGGCGGTCGCGCCGGCGGTGCTCCACGCGCAGGCCCTTTTCGAGCGCTTCAATATGGCAGTGGCAGCCGATCGCGCCGACGAAGTCGCTGCGCTGCTGGCGCGCGGCATGGATCCGAACACGGTGGATCTGAACGGAGATCCTGCGCTGGTGGTGGCGGCGCGCCTGGGCTACGAGGCGACGCTCGACACGCTCTTGCGCGGCGGCGCCAAGGTCAACGCTCGAAATCGCGTTGGCGATAGCGCAATCATGATCGCGGCAATAGGAGGACAGCTGGCGATCGTCAAGAAGCTGGTCGCCCGGGGCGCGGACATCAACGCCACCGGGTGGACGCCGCTCATCTACGCGGCGACCGGTGGCCGCGACGAGGTCGTGCGTTATCTGATCGAGGCGGGCGCCAATGTCGACGCAGAAGGACCGAACGGAACCACAGCCTTGATGATGGCGGTTCGCGGCGGACACGCCGACACGGTGTCGCTACTGATCGCCAAAGGGGCGAGCGTCAATCATCGCAACGAGAACGGCGCATCAGCGCTGGCGTGGGCGCAGCGCGGTGGTTTCGAGAGTATTGAAAAGGACCTGCGCCGGCGCGGGGCGCGGGAGTAGCCTGCCGCGGCCCGCCGCCGTGCGGTGGCCGCAAAGTAGCGGTAAGTCAGGGCAGGGCTTCCTCGAGCGCCGATGTGTTTGGCGTGGCGCCACCGGCGTCCGGCGGTGGCGCGTCGGCCCGTGCCGTCCCGGCGTGGGCGCTGGGTATCAAAGCGGGGAGCGCACCGGCCAGGCGGCGGGCTCCGTCGAAGCGCTTTTGCCAATAGTCTTTGGAAAGCGTCACGATTTCGACCCCTCCGCCCTGACGCGGCGAGTGAATGAAACGACCC
>DASZZK010000526.1:0-1534 GCA_035544975.1 Casimicrobiaceae bacterium
TCGAAGATCCGCTGCCGGTAGGCGAAGTGCGCTACGGCGCGATGATTCGCGACGCCACGCTGCCGCTGGTGCTGCGCTTCGCCGAAAAGCTCGCCGCCCAGTAGCGACGAACGCTATCCCAGCCCGAGCTCTTTCCACAGCGCGTCGACGCGCCGCTTGACCGCATCGTCCATGGCGATCGGACGGCCCCACACGCGCGACGTTTCGCCGGCCCACTTGTGAGTGGCGTCGATGCCCATCTTGGCGCCCAGCCCCGCGACCGGCGAGGCGAAGTCTAGATAGTCGATGGGCGTGTTCTCGACGATCAGGGTATCGCGCGCCGGGTCGACACGCGTGGTGATCGCCCAGACCACTTCCTTCCAATCCCGCACGTCGACGTCGTCGTCGGTCACGATGATGAACTTGGTGTACATGAACTGGCGCAAGAAGCTCCACACGCCGAACATCACGCGTTTGGCGTGGCCGGGATACTGCTTTTTCATGCTCACCACGGCGAGCCGATATGAGCATCCTTCCGGCGGCAGATAGAAGTCGGCGATTTCCGGAAACTGTTTTTGCAAGATCGGCACGAACACTTCGTTCAGCGCCACGCCGAGGACGGCCGGCTCGTCGGGAGGCTTGCCGGTGTAGGTCGAGTGATAGATGGGATCGCGACGCATGGTGATGCGCTCGATGGTGAATACCGGGAAGCGCTCGACCTCGTTGTAGTAACCGGTGTGGTCGCCGAACGGTCCCTCGAGCGCGCTCTCGTAGCCGCTGGTATCGCCTTCGTCGGGTTGAATGAAACCCTCGAGCACGATCTCGGCGGAGGCAGGGACCTGCAGATCGTGCGCGATGCACTTCACGATCTCGGTGCGCGCGCCGCGCAACAAACCGGCGAACTGATATTCCGACAGCGTGTCCGGAACCGGCGTCACCGCGCCGAGCATGGTCGCCGGATCCGCACCCAGCGCGACGGCAATTGGAAACGGTGTGCCGCGAGCGGCAAGCGCATGATCGCGAAAATCCAGCGCGCCGCCGCGGTGCGGCAGCCAGCGCATGATGAGCTTGTTGCGCGCGATCACCTGCTGCCGGTAGATGCCGAGGTTCTGCCGCGATTTGAGCGGACCACGGGTCACAGTCAGGCCCCACGTGATCAAAGGCGCGACGTCGCCCGGCCAGCACGTCTGCACTGGCAGACGCGCGAGGTCGACGTCCACACCCTCCCAGACGATTACCTGACACGGCGCCGACGAGCATTCCTTGGGCGCCATGTTCATGACCTGCATCATCAGCGGACGCGTGTTCTGCCACGCGTCTTTCAAACCCTTGGGCGGTTCCGGCTCCTTCAATGAGGCGAGCAGCTTGCCTACATCGCGCAAGGCATCGACCGATTCTTCTCCCATCGCGAGTGCGACACGTTGCGGCGTTCCGAACAGATTGGCCAGTACGGGAATCGAATGTCCCTTGGGCTTCTCGAACAGCAGCGCCGGCCCGTTCGCGGCAAGAACGCGAGCGCAAATCTCGGTGATCTCGAGACAGGGATCGACTTCCG
>DASZZK010000527.1:0-2122 GCA_035544975.1 Casimicrobiaceae bacterium
ACCGATCGCTACATCGGCGAAGTCGACAAAGCGCTGCACGCCAAGGAAGCCGACCTGATGGCGGTCTGAGCTGTTGCTCGCCGCCGTCAGCAGCTCCTGATTGGCCATCGTGCGCGATCCGGACACATCCAGCTTGTTCACCAGTTCCACGCACACCGTGCCGGAAGCGCGCTCAGTCCCGCGACACATCGCGATCATCATGGATGGCAACGGCCGCTGGGCGAAGCAGCGCTTGCTGCCGCGGGTGGCAGGGCATCGCAAGGGAGTCGAAGCGGTACGCGCGACGGTGCGCGCGTGCATCGAGCGCGGAGTCGAATATCTCACGCTGTTTGCGTTCTCCAGCGAAAACTGGCGCAGGCCGCCGGACGAGGTATCGATTCTGATGCAACTTTTCGTGCGGGCGCTGGAGCAGGAAGTCGCCAAGCTCCACGACAATGGGATTCGCTTCAAGGTCATCGGCGATACGTCGCGCTTCGAGCCGAAAATACGCGAGCTGGTCGCAAGCGGCGAAGCGCTGACGGCGAAGAATTCGAAGCTGACACTGACCGTCGCCGCCAACTACGGCGGCCGCTGGGACATCGCGCAGGCCGCGGGCAAGCTGCTGGCGGCGCATCCGGACGCCGCGCGTGGCTTCACGCCGGAGGCACTCGACCCGTATCTGTCGATGTCGTATGCGCCGGAGCCGGACCTTTTCATCCGCACCGGGGGCGAGCAGCGAGTCTCCAATTTTCTCCTGTGGCAGCTCGCCTACGCCGAGCTTTATTTCACCGACATGCTGTGGCCGGATTTCGACGCCGTCGCGCTGGATGCGGCGATCTCCTCGTACCAGCAGCGCGAACGCCGCTTCGGACGCACCAGCGAGCAGGTCGAGGCGGCGCGCTAGCCATGGATGGATCGCCATTTGCTTCAGCGCGGTGGCCCGGATGAGCACGCGCATTCTCACCGCGCTGGTGCTCATTCCGGTGACGATAGCCGCGCTGTTCCTCTTGCCGCCGCGCGCATGGGGAGCCTTGACGCTGATGATTGTGATCATCGCCAGCAACGAATGGGCGATGCTCAGCGGCTATCGCCAACAGAGCGGCTTGCTGCTCGTTGCCGGAACATTGCTTATCGGCGCTTGCCTGCTCTTCACGCCATGGCCCGGCTTCGACGCGGGCGGCGGCTGGCCGGAAGCGCTGGTCGTCTCGATCTGCGGCGCGGCGACCCTGTTTTGGGTCGTGATCGCTCCAGCCTGGTTATATTTTGGCTGGCGCATCGAGTCGAAAATCGTCTTGACGCTCGTCGGCTGGCTGGCGCTGACCGCGACCTGGGTCGCGGTCGTGCAGCTGCAAGCACGCTCGCCCGCCTTGCTGCTGGCTTTGATGGCCATCGTCTGGATTGCCGATTCCGCCGCTTATTTCGCCGGCCGGCGTTTTGGAAAGCGCAAGCTGGCGCCGTCGATCAGCCCGGGCAAGACGTGGGAAGGCGTGTATGGCGGGCTGATCGCGGTCGCGATCTACGCGTTCGCACTCTTGCCCTTCGCCGAGGGCGCCGGATATTCCGCTCCGATTCTTGCGCCCAGCGCGATCGCCTGGATCGCTCTGGCCGTGGGGCTCGCGGGTTTATCGGTCGTCGGCGATCTTTTCGAGTCGCAACTTAAGCGCCATCGCGGTGTCAAGGACAGCGGGAAGCTTCTTCCCGGTCACGGTGGAGTTCTCGACCGCATCGATGCCTTGATGGCAGCGCTTCCGCCGGCGGCGCTGATCGCGCACTACCTTATTCGTTGATGAACTCGAGCACCGTGCAAAAAAGGATTGCCATCCTGGGCCCCACCGACTCGCGCGTTTGCCCTCCGGTCGCTGCGATGCAGGGTCCGAACGCTCGGCAGCTGCAACACCTTCCAGCGTGATCGACATGATCCAGAAATTGCTGGCCTTCATCGTCACGCTCGGCGTTCTGGTGGTGTTTCACGAGCTCGGCCATTACCTCATTGCGCGCCTGGCGGGCGTCAAGGTGCTGCGCTTTTCGGTCGGCTTCGGTCGCATCGTGTGGTCCCGCCGCTTTGGGCCCGACGGCACCGAGTGGGCGCTGTCGGCGATTCCGCTGGGCGGTTATGTCAAGATGGTCGACGAGCGCGAAGCCG
>DASZZK010000528.1:0-3678 GCA_035544975.1 Casimicrobiaceae bacterium
GCGCAGGATGTTGTGCTTGATGCCGAAATCGTAGGCGACGACATGAAATCGCGACGGCCGCTGCGCCTGATAGCCCTCTCCCAGCGCCCATGTGCTGCCTGTCCAGTCGTACGGCGCAGTGCAACTCACCACTTTCGCCAAGTCGAGCCCGGCCATCATGGGCGCCGCACGCGCGATTGCTATGGCTTTTTTGTCGTCGACGGCACCACTCATGAGGCAGCCGTTCTGGGCGCCTTTTTCGCGCAGCATCCGCGTCAATTGGCGGGTGTCGATGTCGGCGATGCCGGCAACTCCCGCGTCGCGCAGATAGGAAGAAAGATCGAGCATCTTGCGCCAGCTCGCCGCAACGCACGGCAGATCGCGGATCACCAATCCCGCGGCGAAGATGCGCTTCGACTCGACGTCCTCGGGATTGACGCCGGTGTTGCCGATGTGCGGATAGGTCAGCGTGACGATCTGTCCGGCGTAAGAGGGGTCGGTCAGGATTTCCTGATAGCCGGTCATGGCGGTGTTGAACACCACCTCACCGGCACTCGCGGATTCCGCTCCAATGGCCCGGCCGCGGAACACTGTCCCGTCAGCGAGCGCGAGGATCGCGGGGACGTGGGCGGCAGACACGGCGTATTTCCTCGGAGCGAACAGTAGATATGCGAAGCGGGGAGGCCAGTCGTGGCTTCCCCGCTCTCGGAAGCGGCAAATTATACCGCAGGCGCGGGCTTCTCGCTATCGGCAAACGTCGCCCGCGCGCCGGCCGGGCACCGATGTGGAAACTAATACGCCACGCTGAAGCCTCCATCGACGAACAGGATGTGGCCGGTCACATAATCCGCCGCATTCGACGCCAGAAAGACCGCGGCACCGGCGATTTCGGGCGGCTCGCCCCAGCGTCCCGCAGGCGTGCGCCGGGTGACCCAGGCGGAGAATTCCGCGTCGGCGATCAGCACCGCGTTCATGTCGGTCTTGAAGAACCCCGGCGCGATGCCGTTCACCTGCACGTTGTGAGGCGCGAGCTCGACCGCAAGCGCGCGGGTGAGCATCTGCAAGCCGCCCTTGCTCGTTGCATAGGGAACGATATTCGGACGGCCGATTTCGCTCGCCAGCGAGCAGATGTTGACGATCTTGCCGCGCCGGCGCGCCTTCATGCCGGGAATGACCGCTCGCGCGACAAAAAACGGCGCATCGAGATTGGCCGCCATCAACTCGCGCCAGTGCGCGTCGCTTACATCGGCGAGCGGCTCACGGCGATTTATCGCGGCATTGTTGACGACGATATCGAGCGGCCCGATGCGGTGCTCGATACCCTCGATTGCGTCGCTGACCGCGGCGGCGTCGGTCACGTCGAAAGCCACGGCATGCGCCGTCATGCCGTCGCTCTCAAGGGAGCGCTGTGCGGCGTCGAGCTTGTCGCGATTGCGTCCGTTGAGAACCACCTGAGCACCGGCACGCGCCAACCCTCGCGCGATAGCGAATCCGAGGCCGCCGCCGGCGCCGGTGACCAGCGCGCGGCGGTCACTCAAGTCGAAAGGATGAACGGCCGGCATGGTTACGAAGCTTTCAGCGCAATCCGCTCAACGCAAACCCAGGACGTCCAGCATGTCGTACACGCGAGGCTCCTTGCGCTTGAGTGCGACAAAGCGCGCCGCGCGCAAGGCACCTTGCGCAAAGTTCGCCCGCGATCCGGCCCGATGGGTGAGCTCAATGCGCTCGCCATCGCCCGCGAAAATGACCGTGTGATCGCCGACGACGTCGCCCCCGCGCAAGCTTGCGAAGCCGATGGCGCGTCCCGGGCGCTCTCCGGTGACGCCTTGGCGGGCGTAGACGCCCACCGACTCGAGATCGCGGCTCAATGCCGTGGCCGCTGCCTCGCCAAGCCTGAGCGCCGTTCCGGAGGGCGCATCGACCTTGTGTCGATGGTGCATTTCCACGATCTCGACATCGTAATCGTCGCCGAGTCTTTGGGCCGCGACTTCGACCAGCTTGATAAGCACGTTGACGCCCACGCTCATGTTGGGGGCGAAGACAATCGGAATGATGCGCGCAAACTCGCGCATTGCTTCCCTATCGCCATCGGAGAGCCCGGTGGTGCCGACCACGGCGCCGACCTTCGCCGCCGCGCACGCGGCCAGATGGGCAAGCGTTCCCTCGGGCCGGGTAAAGTCGATCAGGACGTCGGCGCTGCGAACGCCGGACGCAGGGTCGGCGGTGATCGCCACGCCCGTTGCACGGCCGGAGCGTTCGCCCACGTCGCGGCCGAGCAAGGCGCTGCCGGAAATTTCCAGCGCGCCGGCAAGCGTCAGGTCGGGTGCCGCGAGCACGGCATCGATCAGCGTCTGGCCCATGCGTCCGCCGCTGCCGGCGATCGCCACGCGTATCGGCACCGGACCGGCCGCTACTGCCACCAACCCAGCTTTCTCAGGAACTGCTGCAGCCAGTTTTCCTCGCCGGTCTTCGGCGCGGAAGACAAAGACTTGTCCAGCGCCGCATCGCCACCCCCGGAGCGCGCTACTTCAGCAGGCGACGGCGGCATCTCGTCGCCCTCCCAGCGCGCCAGCTTCTCGTCCGCGAAATAGACCGTGAACTGCCGATGTTCGAGCGTCCGGCCAAGCCGATTGAACTCGTACGGATAGTCCCAGCGGTTGGCGTGGAAGGCGTCGGCGAGCATGGGTGTGCCAAGGGCTGCGCGCACCTGCTGCCGTGTCTGACCGACCTTCAGCCGATCGACCTGGTCCGAAGTTATGTAATTACCCTGATTGATGTCGAGCTTGTAGACGCCCAGTCTCGGTACCCAGGAGCAAGCTGCCAGCATCAGTGCGAGGGCGGTGGCGCAGATGAGTGCGCGCATTGGTGGACTTCCGCTGCTAAAAACGACTGGAAACTATATCATAGCAAGGCGGCCGCTCGCGACCCTTAGCTACCCTTCACGGTCCTTTCCTTACCCTCCGAACGAACCATGTCCACGCAGCACGACCTCAAGAGCGCAGGCCTCAAGGCGACGCTGCCGCGGCTCAAGATCATCAACCTGTTCGAGCAGAGCAAGGTCAGGCACTTGACTGCCGAGGACGTCTACAAGCAGTTGCTGGCCGAAGGTCTGGACGTGGGATTGGCGACGGTGTATCGCGTGCTGACGCAATTCGAGCAGGCGGGATTGCTGGTGCGGCATCACTTCGAATCGGGCAAGGCGGTGTTCGAGCTCAACCAGGGTGGCCACCACGATCATCTGGTGTGTTTGCAATGCGGTCGCGTCGAGGAATTCTTCGACGCCGAGATCGAGAAGCGCCAGACCAGGATCGCCCGCGAGCGCGGGTTCGAGATCAGCGAGCACGCGCTCTACCTTTACGCCGAGTGCACGCGAGTGAAGTGTCCGCATCGCAAGCCGGGCGGCCACGATTGAGGCGCGGAAATCATGCCGACGCGGTATTTTTGTCAGGAGCCTGGGTCAACTATCCCAGTCAGCTATTTCCTTTCGATGGCCGCGAGCAACCGTTTCACAAACTCATCCGTCGCTTTGGTGTCGATCCAGCGGAGCACCGCCACCACATCGTGCTCCGGGTCCACGTAGATCATATTCACACCGTTGCCGATATGCGCAACTGCGCTGGCCGGCGCACTCGGCAGATATTTCCGGTCGGTGTTGAGAAACCAGTTCATGAAGCCGTACGTCGGCTGTGCGGCGGTGGG
>DASZZK010000529.1:0-2148 GCA_035544975.1 Casimicrobiaceae bacterium
CATCGCGTCACCGGCGATGGCTCCGAAGACGGTGGAATTCGCCACCCCGTTGCCGCCCAGCCGGTTCGCGCCGTGCACTCCGCCCGAGTCCTCTCCTGCAACGAACAGTCCTCGTAGCGCCGTCGTGCAATCGGCGGCAAATTCGACGCCGCCCATCATGTAATGCGCGGTCGGAACGACTTCGACGCGTCCGCCGGCGAGATCGAAGCCGCAATCGGCGCAGCGTTCGACCATGCCCTTAACTGACTTCGCACGCTGTCGGCGCCCAAATGCGCCATCGACAGCCAGACTCCGCCGTTAGGCGTGGTGCGGCCGGCGCGCATTTCTGCATAGATGGCGCGCGAGACGATGTCGCGCGTCGCACGCTCGCCGCGGGGATCGTGGCTCAGCATGAAGCGCTCGCCTCTGCCGTCGAGGAGATAGCCCCCGGCGCCGCGCAATCCCTCTTCCAGCACCGTCCCGGTCATTCGCGTATGCGCGCCGGCGAGCAAGCCCGTGGGATGAAACTGAACCATTTCCATGTCGCGCAGCGGAAGGCCGGCAGACAAGGCCATCGCCATGCCATCGCAGCTCTTGTCGCCGGAAGGCGTATGAAAGCGGTACATGGTGGGCCCGCCACCGGTTGCGAGCAGAACAGCCTGCGCCTCGACCAGAACGTACTCGCCGTCGCGCATGTCGACCAGCAGCACGCCGGCGAGCGCGTCACCCTCGGCAGTCAGGATGAATTCCAGCGCGCGATGTTCTTCCAATCGCGCGATGCCGCGCGCCCACACCTGCTCCGCCAGACGATTGATAATCTCGATGCCGGTCAGATCGCCCTTGTGCACGGTGCGATCGAAGGTCTGGCCGGCGAATGCCTTCTGGTGGATCGTGCCATCGGGATTGCGATCGAAAAAACAGCCGATCTCGTTCTCGAGCTCGTGAATGCGCTCGATCGCGCCGGTGACCAGCATCCACGCGAGGTCCTGATCCGGGAGCCATTTGCCGCCCTCGATCGTATCCATGAAGTGGCGCTCGACCGAGTCGCCGGCGGCGAGCGCGGCGTTATACCCTCCCTGAACCATGCGCGTGCAGCCGCATTTGCCGAGCAGTCCCTTGACCGCGATAGTGATCGACAGCGACGGGTTCGCCGCCTGTGCGTGCAGCGCGGCGAACAGGCCCGCGCCGCCCGAGCCCAGAATGAGAATGTCGGTGCGAAGGCGACGCACGTTTGTGTCAGCGGGGCTTCACACCCAGGGTCGCCAGCACCGCCGCGCGCTTGTCGCGCGCTTTGCCGTCGACCGCGTCGTACAAGCTCCCGCCGTGGCTGTCCATGGCCACGCGCAGCGGTCCGAAATCGCGAATGCGAAAGCGCCACAGGCTCTCCGGATTCAGATCGTCGAGATCGACGTCCTCGATCGCTTCGACCCACGTCGTCTCCAGCGCCGCGGTTCCGCCGATGATGGCCAGATACGCTCCGCCCAGCTCGCCGAATGCGGCAAGCGAGGCGGCGCCCAGGCCGCCCTTGCCGATGATAAGGCGCACTCCGTGGTGCTGCATGAGCGGCCGCGTGAAGCGTTCCATGCGCGCCGAGGTGGTGGTGCCGATGCAAACCGGGGCGTAACCGGTCGGATGCTCAAGCGAGGGCTCGACCTTTTTGACGTTGGGGGCGGTGTGGATGACCGCCTGCCCGGCAAGATCGAATCGCGTCGTCCGGCCGCGATCGAACATCGCGATCTGCGTCGCATCGCGAATGCCGTAGAGCGTGCGCTGCAGCGTCACGGTGTCGTCGACGCGCAGCGCACGCGCTTGCGCCTCGGTGATCGGTGCCGTTAAATCGTGATGCGTCATGGCGCTAGTGGTCTATAACGTCTAATTCGGTACTGAGCGTAGCGGTATGGCGCGGCGATCCGCGCCGAGCGCAAGGCGCCGCAGCGAAGCAAGGGTACGTCCCCTTGCGAGCTGCGGCAACGCCGCGATCGGCGTGGAGCGCAAGCCAGACAGTATCGAATTGGACGTTACAGGTCACTAAAATCCGTACGTCACACCGGCGTCGGTGATGGTCGCGCTGGCCCTGCGCGCGGAATGACATTGCATGTTGACCGCGACCGGATTCATGGTGATGTGCGTCGCGGCGAGCTCGACATGCACCGCGAATGCGGTCGAATC
>DASZZK010000530.1:0-6456 GCA_035544975.1 Casimicrobiaceae bacterium
CAAATTGGCGGCGATCGCCGACACCGCGAAGCGCCACTCGAATCGAAGCGCAAGATAGGCAACGATGCCGATGCTCACCAGCAACAAGGCCAGCGCGCCGTTTTCATAGAGCTCCTTGCCGACCTGAGGGCCGACAAATTCGACCCGCTGCTGACTGACTGTCGCGTCGTCGGCCTTGAGCTCGGTCATGACCCGCTCGGAGAGTTGCGCGCTCGAAAGTCCTTCCTTGAGCGGCAGGCGGATCAGCGCGCTATTGGAACTGCCGAAGCTCTGCACCGCGAATTCGCCCAGATTCATCTTGTCGATCGCATTGCGGACGCGCGTGAGATCGGCGGGATGGGGGTATGCGATCTCGATCACCGTTCCACCTCGGAAATCGACTCCGAGGTTGAGGCCACGCGTGGCGAGAAACACCACGGCGAGCAGAAAAGTGACCAACGAAATCACGTTGAACACCAGCGCGTGCTTCATGAACGGGATGACGCTACGTATGCGGAAGAATTCCATGGCTTGTTCTCTGTGCTGGTCAGCGACGAAGTTTTCGACTGCGGGCCGAGCGCTCCGTTGACTGTGTCATTGGCCCGCTGCCTTCGCTGCGCTCGGCTTCCAGACTTGACCGATCGAAATCTTATCGAGTTTCTTCCGGCCACCATAGACGAGTGCCACCAGCCCGCGTGAGACGAACACCGCGGAGAACATCGACGTCATTATTCCCAGACAGTGGACGACCGCGAAGCCGCGCACCGGACCGCTGCCAAAAATGAGCAGCGCGAGGCCGGCGATGAGCGTCGTCACGTTGGAGTCGAGAATGGTGCCCCAGGCCCGCTCGTATCCGGCCTTGATTGCAGCGTGCGGCGTATCGCCCCAGCGCAGCTCTTCTCGAATGCGTTCGTTGATCAGAACGTTGGCATCGATGGCCATGCCGAGCGTCAGTGCCACCGCGGCGATGCCGGGCAGCGTCAACGTGGCCTGCAGCATCGACAGGATCGCAACTAACAGGAGCAGGTTGACCACCAGCGAGATGGTCGAGATGATGCCCATCAGTCCGTAATAGACGCAGATGAAAACGGATAGCACGATGAATCCGTAGAGCACCGAATCGAAGCCCTTCTGGATGTTCTCCGCGCCGAGCGAAGGCCCCACAGTCCGCTCTTCGACGATTTCCATCGGCGCCGCCAATGCGCCGGCGCGCATCAGCAACGAAATGTCGTTCGCTTCGCGGGTGTTCATCTTGCCGCTGATCTGCACTCGGCCGCCGCCGATTTCCTCGCGTATGACCGGGGCCGTGATGACCTCGGCCTTGGACTTTTCGACCAGCACGATTGCCATCCGCTTGCCGACGTTCTCGCGGGTGAGCTCCTTGAAAATGCGCGCGCCGGTCGCGTCGAGATTGATGTGCACTGCCGGTTCGTTGGTGCGTCCGTCGAATCCCGGCTGCGCATCGTTGATGCGGTCGCCGGTCAGCACTACCTGGCGCTTGACCAGGATCTGCGTCCCGTTGCGTTCGGTGAAGAGGTCGTTGCCGAGTGCGGGTTGACCGCCGATCGCCGCTTCCAACGCGCCCGGGTCGTCGTTGACCATTCGTATCTCGAGCGTTGCCTGCCGGCCGAGAATGTCCTTGGCGCGCGCGGTATCCTGCACGCCGGGCAGTTGCACGACCACGCGGTCCGCGCCCTGCTGCTGGATGATCGGCTCGGCCACGCCAAGCTCGTTGACGCGGTTTCTCAGGATGGTGATGTTCTGCTGGACCGCGCCGTCCTGGATCCGCTTCTGCGCCTCGGGCTTGAGGCTGGCGCTGAGCTTGAATTGGTCGCCCGCATCGGCGCCACTGAGCGCGAGATCCGGGAAGGTAGCGCTGATTTCAACGTTTGCCTTGTCGCGCTCCGCGGCGTCGCGGAAGCGGATGGCGACGCTCTGGCCTTCGCGCGCGATGCCCGCATACTGCACCTTCTTCTCGCGCAGCAGCGACCGGATGTCGGTCAAATAGCGATCGGCAGCCTTGTCGAGCGCCGCCTTCATGTCGACCTGCTCCAGAAAATACACGCCGCCGCGGAGGTCCAGCCCCAGGTACATCGGCAATGCGCCGATCGATGCCAGCCAGCGAGGCGAGCTCGACACCTGATTCAGCGCGACGATGTAGTTCTCGCCAAGCTTCTGCTGCAGCAAATCTTTGGCCTTGAGCCGGGTATCGGCATCGGCGAAGCGGACTTTAATGCCGGTCGGATCGATCGTTTCTCCGCGGTAAGGGATGTTCGCCGCCTTGAGCGCCTCCTCGACGGTCTGAAGCGTCGAGTTGTCGATCTTGATGTTGGCCTTGCTCGTGGATACCTGTACCGCCGGCACCTCGGGAAAGAAATTCGGCAAGGTGTAGACGATGCCGACGAACATCGCAACGCCGATGACGACGTATTTCCAGGCCGAGTAGCGATTCATTGAGTGGTCAGCGATTGAGAGTGCACCGCGGAAGCGCTGTCTCCGTAAGACGCGCCGGCCGCGAACGTGCCGCGGTTCTACAGGGTTTTGATGGTGCCCTTCGGCAGCAAAAGGGAAATCGCCGTTCTTTGAATGGTCATCTCGACGCCGGGCGCGACTTCGACCGTGGCGTAGGAATCGGTCAGCTTGCTGATTTTGCCGACGATGCCGCCGGCGGAGACAATCTCGTCGCCTTTTTGCAGCGCCTCGAGCATCGTCTTGGTTTCCTTGGCGCGCTTTTGTTGCGGGCGGATCAGGAGAAAGTAAAAGACGACGAAAATGGCGACCATGGGCAAGAATGCCATCAGGTCGGTGCCGGACGTGCCGCCGGCAGCCTGCGCGTATGCGGGGCTGATCAACACGGATGTTCCTCCTGTTGCGACTGAACTCTCGTCACCGCGGAAACTTGAAGTCCCGCGAAGCTATCGCGTGGCTGGATTTGTGACGATGTCTGCGTAAAGCTTGTCATTCTACCATGTCGGAAGGGGCCGCCTCCTGGTTGCGATCGTCGCGGAAGCGGGTCACGTAAGCAGGCAGCGCGTCGTTGGCAATAGCCTGCCGAAGCTCGCGGGTCAAGGTCAGATAGTAGTGGAGATTGTGCAGGGTATTGAGCCGCGCACCGAGGATTTCGTTGACGCGCTGCAGGTGATGCAGATAGGCCCGGCTGAAGTTGCGGCAGGTATAGCAGGCGCAGGTGTCGTCCAGCGGTTGCGCGTCGGTGCGGTGGCGGGTGTTGCGGATCTTCACGTCTCCGCGGCGCGTGTAAAGCCAGCCATTGCGGGCGTTACGCGTCGGCAGCACGCAATCGAACATGTCGACCCCATCGACGACACCCTGGACGATATCCTCCGGCGTGCCGACCCCCATGACATACCGCGGCTTGTCGGCGGGCAAGCGCGGCACGATGTGGCGCTGGATGCGCTGCATTTCCACCTTGGGTTCGCCGACCGACAGCCCGCCGACGGCGTAGCCGTCGAAGCCGATATGGCCGAGAGCTGCGAGCGATTCGTCGCGCAGGTCCTCGTACATGCCGCCTTGCACGATGCCGAACAAGGCGTTGCGGCTGCCCGAGTGGGCCGCTTTGGATCGCTGCGCCCATCGCATGGAGAGCTGCATCGACAGCGCGGTCTCGTCACGCGTTGCAGGATGCGGCGTGCACTCGTCGAACACCATCGCCACGTCGGAGTCGAGGGTGCACTGGATCTGCATCGAAATCTCCGGCGTCAGCAGCATCCTGTCGCCGTTCACGGGCGACGCGAACGTCACGCCGTCCTCGTTGACCTTGCGCAAAGGGCCGAGGCTGAACACCTGAAAGCCGCCGGAGTCGGTGAGAACCGGATGCGGCCAACCCATGAAACGGCGCAGTCCCTGATGCGCGGCGATGACGTCGAGCCCCGGCCGCAACCACAGGTGGTAGGCGTTGCCGAGAATAATTTGTGCGCCAAGCTCCTCAAGCTCGCGCGGTGCCATGGCCTTTACCGTGCCGTAGGTGCCGACCGGCATGAAGACCGGCGTGTCGACCACGCCGTGCGCGAGCGTCAAACGCCCGCAACGCGCGGCGCCGCACTGCGCGGTGACCGAGAACTCCATCGTCGCGATTGTAGCAGCGGCATAGGATGTTACTTGTCCGCGGATGGGTCGCGCTCGAGCAGCATCGCATCGCCGTAGCTGAAGAAGCGATAGCGCTCGTCAATCGCATGTGCGTAGGCGGCGCGAATTGCATCGTAGCCGCCGAACGCGGAGACGAGCATGAGCAAGGTCGATCGTGGAAGATGAAAATTGGTCAGCAAGCGATCGACGACCCGGAAGCGATACCCCGGAGTGATGAACAACGACGTTTCCGCTTCGCCCGCACGCAGGCCGCAGTCTCCGGTGCCGGAGGATTCGAGCGCCCGCAACGACGTGGTGCCGACGGCGATCACCGAACGCCGTGCCGCGTGCGCCGTCTCGACTGCCGCAACGGTCGCGGCAGGAATGCTGAAGCGCTCACTGTGCATCCGGTGCCGCGATAGATCTTCGGCCTCAACCGGCTGGAACGTGCCCGCGCCGACGTGCAGCGTGACGTAGGCCAATACGATCCCTGACGCGGACAACTTTGTGAGCATGGGCAGATCGAAATGCAAGCCGGCCGTCGGCGCGGCAACAGCGCCGGCGTGCCGTGCGTAGACGGTCTGATAGCGCTCCTCGTCCTCCGAGTCCGGTGCCCGTGCGATGTACGGCGGCAGCGGTATCTCGGCGTAGCGATCGAGATAATTCCCGAGCGGCGTGTCGATCGCAAAGCGAAGGCGGACGAATCGGCCGTCGCGCTCGAGCACCGTCGCGGTTGCGCCGCCGGCCAGATCGATGCGCGCGCCAGCCCGCGGCGGATGGCTGGCCCTGAGCTGCATCCACGCCTCATCGGGCGCGACGATGCGCTCCAAAAGGAGCTCGACCTTCCCGCCGTGCGGCGCGGGTTTGCGAGCACGCAGACGGGAACGGATCACCCGCGTGTCGTTGAATACCAGTACGTCGCCGGAAACGAGCAAATCGGGCAGCGTGGTGAATGCGAGGTCCTCGAATCTGTCTCCGATAACGTGCAGCAGCCGGCTTGCCGACCGCTCTCGCGCAGGCCGCTGCGCAATTTGTTCCGGAGGCAGCGCGAAGTCGAAATCGGAAAGTCGGAACCTAGCTCGGTTAGCGATCGGCATACGGCGAGGCCGCGTTTGAATGGAAGTTGCTTTTCCGCGATAATGCCGCCTCTACCGCGTGAGGGCAAATGAGGGCAAATGAGGGCAACGCTCACGCTCACGCGCCGCCGCTCAATTTATGCGGCACCTTGGCCGGGATGGCGGAATTGGTAGACGCGCTGGACTCAAAATCCAGTTCTGGCAACAGAGTGGGGGTTCGATTCCCCCTCCCGGTACCACGTAGCTTCTGTGACATACGAAAAGCGGACCGTCTTCATAAGCACCGGACACTCTCGCAAAGGAGTATTCAGTGAAAAAGATCTGCGCACCTTTTTTTCTCTCGATCACGATGCTTGCGCTGAACGTCACAGCCGCGCAGGCCGCGGATCGCGTACAAGCCGGGGAATGGGAAATGACGATCGGTGACGGAGCGCAGGGCACCGCGACGAAGCGCTGTGTAACCGTTGCCCACGCCAGCGTGGTGAATGGGGACGACAAGACGTTTCGGGAATCTCTGGTCAAGGCCGCCGAGGAAGTTGGCTGCACGGTAAAGGACGTCAAGGTGTCCGGGAATCAAGTGACCCTCAATACGGTTTGCGGCGGGGAAGAAAACATGAACACGACGACCTACCATGGCGATTGGTACGAACAGGTAAATTCCAACGGAATAAAAGTTAGCGCCAAGCGCATCGGCGCATGCCCGTAACCGCTGGCGCGCCAAGGAGGTCCACGATGCCAGACGCGCAAGATAGCCATGTGCAACGTCTCGCCGAAGTCCTGAAGCTGGTGCAAGCCAAAGTTGCGCCCGAGAAGCGCAACTTGCTCGAGCGTTTCATTCAGCAGTATTTCAGCCAGCTCGACCCTGAGGACCTCACCGAGCGGCAACCCACCGATCTCTACGGCGCGGCGCTGTCGCACTGGAATTTCGCGCGCACGCGCGACCCCGGAAGCGCGCGGGTGCGCGTATTCAATCCGTCGATCGAAGAGCATGGCTGGCAATCGACGCACACGATCATCGAGATCGTCAATGACGACATGCCGTTCCTCGTGGATTCGGTGGCGATGGAAGTCAACCGGCACGGGCTGACGCTGCACCTGATCATGCACCCGATCATCGCCGTCAAGCGCAGCGCCGACGGCACGCTTGTCGATCTGGCCGCCGACGACGACAAGGACGCGCGCCACGAGTCGTTCATTCGCGTCGAGGTCGACCGCATTATCGAGCCGGCGCGGCTTGACGAACTCGCCGCCGACCTCGTCCGCGTTCTCGACGATGTACGCGCGGCCGTCGCGGACTGGAAAGCAATGCGCGATCGGC
>DASZZK010000531.1:0-3456 GCA_035544975.1 Casimicrobiaceae bacterium
CGGGCCGATACCGTCGAGCACATCGAGCTTGGTGATGCACAAGCCGTCGACGCCATTCAACTGCAGCGAGCGCTTGAGCGCCGGCAGATCGAGCCAGCCGCAACGGCGAGGCCTGCCAGTCACCGATCCGAATTCGTTGCCCCGCTTGGCCAGCGTGGCCCCCGTATCGTCCTTAAGCTCGGTCGGAAACGGCCCGGTGCCCACTCTCGTCGTGTATGCCTTGACGATGCCGAGGACGTAGTCGAGGAGCTGCGGGCCGATGCCGCATCCGGGGGCCGCCGCTCCCGCGAGACAGTTGGACGAGGTCACGTAGGGGTAGGTCCCGTGATCGATGTCGAGCAGCGCACCCTGCGCGCCCTCGAACAGGAGCGAGTCACCGCGACGACGGGCTTCCTGGATCAGTGCCGCGACGTCGGCGATCATCGGTTTCAGTTGCGGCGCGAGCGCCAGTGCCGCGTCCAGCGTCTCGCGATAGGGAACGGCATCGCATTTGTAATATTGGGTCAGCACGAAGTTGTGGAACTCGAGCAGCAGCTCGAGCTTGGCGGCGAAGCGGTCGGGGTAGAAGACGTCCTGCAGGCGCAATGCGCGTCGCGCTATCTTGTCTTCGTAGGCCGGGCCGATGCCGCGCCCTGTGGTGCCGATCTTGGTCTCGCCCAGTGAGGCCTCGCGCGCCTGATCGAGCGCGACGTGATACGGCAGCACCAGCGGACACGCCGGCGAGATCGACAGTCTGGCGCGAACTTCGATACCGGCGGATTCGAGCTCGGCGATCTCCTGCAGCAGCGCCGACGGCGACAGGACGACACCGTTGCCGATGTAGACGCGCACGTTCGGGCGCAGAATGCCGGACGGAATCAGCCGCAATACGGTTTTCTTGTTGCCGATGACCAGCGTGTGGCCGGCGTTGTGACCGCCCTGGAAACGGACCACGCCTTGCGCGTGCTCGGTCAGCCAGTCGACAACCTTGCCCTTGCCTTCGTCACCCCACTGGGTGCCGATGACGACGACGTTCTTCCCCATATCCCGCGGCCTCGCTTACTGCTCGCGCGCAACGAGTGCCGCGAGCTGACGCAAGTCCAGTGTGAACCCTGTGGCCGGCCGGGCCCGGCCGAACGCCTTGCCGATGCCATCGTAGCGTTCGCCACGGCCGATGGCGTTGGCTTCTCCGCCGGTAAAGACCGAGAAGCTGGCGCCGGTCTGGTAGTGATAGCCGCGCAGATCCGCCAGGTCGACATGCACCGCGTCGACCCGCGGCGCCGCGGATTTTGCGAGCGTCGTCAGTGCCGACAGGGCGCTGTCGATCGATGGCGTGTCCGGAAGTTGCGCGCGGGCAGCGGCAAGCACTTCGTCGGCCGGGCCGTAGAGCGACGGCAGCGCCATGAATGCATCACGCCAGGCGGCCGGCAATTTTGCGGTGAGCTCAGTGATCGCCGGCACGTCCTTCGTTCTCAGCGCCGTGAACAGCTCGCTGTCGGCGTTGTTGCCGGCAATGTGCGCGCTGTTGGCGAGCGCACGGTATACGCCGACGTGTCCCAAATCCACGTGCAAGGCACGGGCGCCGGCGAGCGAGAGCGAGGAGAGCGACAAGGCCAGCACCTCGCAATCGGCTTCGATGTTCGCATCGCCATAGAGCTCGGCGCCGATCTGAAGCACTTCGCGGGTGCGCGCGAGCCTGGGCGCGACGGTGCGCAGGACGCTGCCCGCGTAGCACAGGCGGGTCACGCCAGGCTCGTTCAGGAGGTGCGCATCGATGCGCGCGACTTGCGGCGTGATGTCGGCGCGCACGCCGAGCAGACGGCCGGAGAGCGGATCGATCACCTTGAATGTCTGCAGCTCGAGATCGTGTCCGGTTCCGGTGAGCAGCGAATCGAGGTGCTCGATCAGCGGCGGCTGCACCAGCCGGTAATGGTTCGCGCGGAAGTGATCGATCAGCGTCCGGCGCAGTTGCTCGATAGCCTCGGCCTCCGGCGGCAGAATGTCCTCGATGTACTCGGGCAATACCCAGTTACGCACGGATGACCATCAAGGTAATGACGCCGACGCCAATCGATATAAGCCCGATAAAGCGAAGCTGCCCGTCGGACAAGTCTGTCAGACGGCGAAACGCGTCGCGCCACACGCGCGGCGCGATCAAGGGCAGTAGTCCCTCGAGCACCAGCACCAGGGCGCATGCCGCCAGAAAAGCTTCCGGCACGGCGTGTTCCCGGTCTGGCTTTACTTGCTCGGGCGGCGCGGCACGGCCCGGCTGCCGCCCGACTGCTTCAGGTACTGGAAGAAATCGGAGCTCGGGTCGAGCACCATGACGTCGCTCTTGTTCTTGAACGTCGCCTTGTATGCCTCCAGGCTGCGATAGAACGAATAGAACTCCGGGTTCTGTCCATACGCGCCGGCGTAGATCGCCGAAGCTTTGGCGTCGCCTTCGCCCTTGGTCTTTTGCGCCGCCTTGTAGGCGTCGGCGAGAATGACCTCGCGCTGGCGATCGGCATCGGCGCGGATTTTCTCCGACTCGGCGCCGCCCAGCGAGCGAAGCTCGTTGGCGACGCGCTTGCGCTCGGACTCCATCCGTTGATAGACCTGCGCCAGCACTTCGTCAGGGAGCTCGACCCGACGCAAGCGCACGTCGACGATTTCGACGCCGATGGTCCTCGCGTCAGCGTCGGCTTTCTGTCGCGCTTCGTTCATGATGTCGTTGCGCTGGGTCGAGATGGTCTCGTGGATGGTGCGCTTGTTGATCTCCTGCGCGAGATTGGCGCGGATCGTCTGCGCCAGGCGGCGCTTGGCCGCTTCCTCGTCGCCAGTGACGCTCTGGTAGTACTTGCGCACGTCGATGATGCGCCAGTAGGCAATGAAATCGACCCGCAGCGGTTTCTTCTCCGCGGTCGTGATCCGATCGGGCTCGGGCGCATCCAGCGTCAGGATGCGACGGTCGTAGAATTTGATGTTCTGTACCAAAGGCACCTTGAAATACAGTCCCGCCTCGGTTTTGGCGTCGATGAATTCGCCCAGTTGAAACTTGATCGCGAACTGTTTCTGATCGACGGTGTACAGCGACTGGGACAGAACCAGCACGACCGCGACCAAAAGCGCGAGAATCGGCACCGCCGCTTTCATCGTGGGTCTCCGCGGTCGCGGCTGCGCGGAAGCTCGCGGCCACGGGGGGGCTCCAGCGTCACCGTCGCCTCCGGCGCGGCAGGCGGGCGGGCGTCGGCACTGGTCGGGCTGCCGCTTCCTGCCTGAGTCTGCTTCAGCAGTTGATCCAAAGGCAGGTACAAGAGGCTATTTCCACCCTTCTGATCGATCAGTACTTTGCTGGCGTTGCCGAGCACCGACTGCATCATGTCCAGATAAAGTCTCTCTCGCGTCACGCCAGGCGCCTTGGAGTACTCGACGAGCACCTGCTTGAAGCGGCTGGCGTCGCCATCGGCTCTCTGCACGACGCTGGCGTTGTAGCCG
>DASZZK010000532.1:0-2611 GCA_035544975.1 Casimicrobiaceae bacterium
CCAGCATTGTCATCTTTTCGCCACCATTCTTCGCCGCAATGCCCCGGCTTGCGCCCCAGGCGGCCGCATCGGCGGCGCCCAATGGCATCCAGACCCAAGCGACATGGCAAAAGGACCGACAGTGAAAAACGGCAAGGAAGCGTACCTGGAGTGCCTCACGCGATGTGCGCGTGGACTTCGGTGCCGCAAATGTGGCGGCGCCGCTGCGGCGACCGACTCGCGCAACTGTGCGCTATGCGCCGCAACAAGCTCGCCGGGCCGCTCGAGGGCGGAGGAGCGCATCTGGTCAGAACATCGTGCAAAGGAGAACTTGCAATGGCAATGTTAACGATTGAAACCAGGAGCGCTCCAGCCATCGGCGCCGGCGTCTGGCGGGACCTCGCGCAACTGGCGGTGGAGGCGCTGGTGATCGGCGTCGTTTTCAGCGTCCTGCTGGCATTGGCGGTGTTTGTCGTCGCCCGCGGCACGCATGGCGACGAGTTTACCGGGCCGCAATCTCCGCCGGTCGAACTTCGCGCGGGCGCTTCGGTGGCGTAGCCGCGATCAGAACCGTCGAGCGGGGAGGACCTGTCGGCGATGCTGGTTACGGCGCGGCAAGCGACCGCCGCGATCGCAAATGATCAGCCGAGTCTTCCCCCTTCGGCGGTGCCCTCAGGGGAAACGCCACTTGGACCTATCTGCTACCTGAGCAGGCCCAGCGCCTTACCGAGCACGACGCCGCCGGCGAACACCAGCGTCGCGAGCACCATCGCGACCACCGTGGCCGCAACCGCGCCACCCACACCGTCCCAGCCGATCGACGAAACGATGAACCACGCGGCAGTCGCGCCGATGCCGGCGCAGATGACGATGGCGATTCCGCTTAAAACGTAAGACATGCTTTTTTCGGGACCGCGCTGTGAGCAGTGAGCCAGATCCCATGCGCGTTAGCGAATGGGGTGCGAACGCCCGCGAATCAGCGCCGCCGGCGACACGCAACATTTCGTGCTACGCATAGCGTGCGAGGCGCCGGCTTGCCGATGCGTCGCGCAGGAAGTATAACAGTCGCGCCCGGCGCTTTTCCTGGTCCAAAAAGCAGGAGCACGCAAGCGATGAACGCGGTCCGCAACATCCTGTTCATCATGTGCGACCAGTTGCGCGCCGATCACCTCGGCTGCTACGGGCATCCTTTCCTGGCGACGACACATCTGGACGAGCTCGCGCGGCGCGGTGTCCGCTTCGATCGCGCGTTCGTGCAGTCCGGGGTCTGCGGGCCGTCGCGGATGTCCTTTTACACCGGCCGCTACGTCGCCAGCCACGGCGCGACCTGGAACCGCGTGCCGCTGTCGGTCGGCGAGATTACTCTCGGCGAATACTTGAGCAGCGCCGGCCGCACACTCTCGCTTACCGGCAAGACGCACGTCACGCCGGACAGTGCGGGAATCGCGCGGCTGCCCGACGAATGCCGAGCCTGGATGGTTCGCACCGGCCGCCGGAAATATGTCCACTGGCAGGGCTTCGCGCCGCAATTGTTCGACCTCGACGCCGACCCGGACGAGTATTGCGATCTCGGACGCGATGCCGGCTACGATGGCATACGGCGCGACATGCACGAGTCCCTGCTCGCCTGGTTCATGCGATTGAAGCGGCGCGTGACGGTGACCGACGAGGAAGTCGACGCCGCCACCGCGGCACACAAGCGCGCGGGCGTCTTCTTCGGGCAGTGGTAATTCGGTTGCAGTGCGCTAAGCGGCCAAGTATAAAGGCGTTCGTTTGCCGCGGTCCTATCCAACCAAGGCCCGCTAAAGCCAACCAAGGCCAACCAAGCCCACGATGACCGCTCCTTCCGCCATCCCGAAGCCTTTTGCACGCAACACCGTGCGTTCGCTGGTCGCCTCGCAGATCCGCGAAGTGGCAAATGCCGGCATGGGCGATCCCGACATTCTGGCGTTCTGGTTCGGCGAGCCCGACGAAGTCACGCCCGGCTACATTCGCGACGCCGGGATCGCCGCGATCGCTGCCGGCGAGACTTTCTACACGCAGAATTTCGGCATCCCGGAATTGCGGGCCGCCTTGGCAACCTACGTTTCACGCTTGCATGGTCCTGTCAGCGCCGACCGGATCGCGGTGACCGCGTCGGGCATGTCCGCGCTCATGCTCGCCACTCAAGCGCTGGTGAACCCTGGCCACCGCGTGGTCTGCGTCACGCCGCTGTGGCCGAACCTGACCGAGATCCCGAAGATACTCGGCGCGGAGGTCGTGCGTGTCGCGCTTCGATTCGACCGCGGCGGCTGGACGCTCGATGTCGATCGATTGATCGACGCGCTCACGCCCGGCACCTGCGCCGTAGTGATCAACTCGCCCAACAATCCGACCGGCTGGACGCTCTCCGCCGATGAGCAGCAGGCAATCCTGGGGCATTGCCGCAAGCACGGCATCTGGATCATCGCCGACGACGTGTACGAGCGCTTGTATTACGCCGGCGCCGAAGCTAGCGATGCATGCGCGCCTTCGTTTCTCGATATCGCCGCGGCGGACGACCGCCTGGTCAGCACCAACAGTTTTTCCAAGGCGTGGCTGATGACCGGATGGCGGCTGGGATGGATCGTCGCGCCGCCCGCGCTGATGGCCG
>DASZZK010000533.1:0-2543 GCA_035544975.1 Casimicrobiaceae bacterium
AAAGTGACGACACGCTTGGCCGCGCTTTGCTCGCGGCAGTAGTGCAACGCCGCAGCGACCAGGGTTCCGGTGGACGAGCCGCCAAGGATCAATTCGGACTGGAGGAGCTCGCGCGCGACGGCGAGGCTTTCCTTGTCGGAAATACGATAGGCCTTCTTCACTCTCGAAAGGTCCGCGATCGGCGGAATGAAATCCTCGCCGATGCCTTCGACGACCCACGAACCGGCTTCGCCGATCTTTCCGGTTTCGATATACGCCGCGAGCACCGAGCCGACGGGGTCGGCGAGGACGATCTCGGTGTGCGGGCTGACGCGCGAAAAATAGCGCGACAGCCCCGTCAGCGTACCGCCCGATCCGACCCCACAGACGACCGCGTCGACATCGTGCTCCATCTGCGTCCAGATTTCGGGTCCGGTCGTGCGCTCGTGCGCCATCGGGTTGGCCGGATTGCCGAACTGGTTGGCGTAGAACGCGCCGGGAATATCCGCAGCCAAGCGCGCCGCCATATCCTGGTAATACTCGGGATGTCCCTTGTTCACGTCCGAGCGCGTCATCCGGATTTCCGCGCCGAGCGCTTTCAGATGCAACACTTTCTCGGTCGACATCTTGTCCGGAATCACCAGCAACACGCGATAGCCTTTGGCGCGCGCGACCAGCGCGAGACCGAGCCCCGTATTGCCGGCAGTGGCCTCCACGACAGTTCCGCCGGGTTCAAGCGGCCGTCCGCTTCGGCGGCCGCGATCATGGAAAGGGCGATGCGGTCCTTGATCGAGCCGCCCGGGTTCTGACTTTCCAGCTTGACGAACAGGCGGCAGCGTCCAACATCAAGTCGAGTAATCTCGACCAGCGGCGTGTTGCCGATCAAGCTCAGGACGGCCGGATCGCTGCGCGTGGCGTGGGCTAGGGTAGCCATGTGGCTCTCGCAAGGTGCAAGTCTACGATTCTTAGTGGCGATTGTGTTGCGACCCGATAGCGGGTGGCTGCCTCGCGCCGTCACACGAATACGCTAGTCGGAGAGCGTGATCCACACCGGCGCATGATCGCTCGCCTTCTCGCGAGCGCGGACATCGCGATCGACGCCTGCGCCGGTCAGTCGCGTTGCCAGCGACGGGCTCAGCAGGAAATGATCGATGCGAAGGCCCGCGTCGCGCTCGAACGCGTTGCGCAGGTACTTCCAGAACGTGTAGACGTCCACCACCAGGGCCTCGACTGTTGGCGCTGCGGGACCTATGGATCAACAGTCAAGGGCGATCATCCAGCGGTCCTCAGCCGCGTTCAGATGCACGAATTGTGGACCCAACAGAACGCATCTGGCTAAGGCATGGAGGACGTGCCCCATGAGCTGGATTGGTTCTACCTGTAGTGGAAACGTGACGGTCGCATGCTTGCGACCCCACCAAGTCCGCACGTTGCCAAGAAAAAAGCCCAAGAAAAGATGGCAAAAAAAGCCCGCTAAGTAAGCGGGCCTTTTTCTCGTCTAGGTGGAGGATCGCGACTTGAGTTTGTCAGCGATATATTCGCGCGATAGTTGACTATCGAACGATCGTTCGATAAAATATTTCCTCCTGTCTGACCGACGCCCGCCCAGGCTTTCCGCCTGGGTGGGCTCGGTTTGCCATCCCAAGAATGAAAGCCGCGCTCGCCAAACTGCTGCATAACCCCTTGCTTTGGCAGGGGAATCGGCTGGCGCGGGCGGAAGACGCTGTCCCCAGCGGCTTCGCCGCGTTGGATCGCGAGCTGCCCGGCGGCGGCTGGCCGCAGGCATCGCTGACCGAGCTGCTGCTCGACCACCAGGGCATCGGCGAATTGCGGCTCGTCCTGCCCGCGCTCAAACGGCTGGTGCAGGCCGGCGAGTGGATCGCCTTGATCGCGCCTCCGCACGTCCCGTATGCGCCGGCGTTTGCGAGGCACGGCATCGACCCCGACCGGGTGATCGTCATCGATACGGTGGAGGAGAAAAACCGCTGGTGGTCGGCCGAGCAGGTGCTGCGCGCGAACAGCGCGGGTGCCCTCTTGTTCTGGCCGAGAGCGGTGAATGACGCGCAAACGCGGCGGCTGCAGCTCGCGGCGCAGGACAGCCAGTCGCTGGCGTTCGTCTTTACCGGCACCGCGCGCGCGGCGCAGCCGTCGCCGGCGCCGTTACGCATCCGCTTGTCGCTAGCGGAGGAAAAACTGCGCATCGATGTCTTCAAGCGCCGCGGCGGCGTGATGACCCGGCCCTTGCTGCTGGATGTTTCTGCGTCGTCGGTGAACATCAAAAATCCGATGAGCCATGCAATGGAAGATGCGTTGCCGGCGACGGGCATCGTCAATCCAATGAGGAAGATCGATCGCCTGCCGGTCCATCGTTCGGCAAGTTTCAAAAGCCAGTATCCCGTCGGCGGCCCGCAGGCGAAGATCTGGAATCGCGCGCTCTCGCGCGCCGATGAAGTCAGCCGCGTGCCTGGCGTGGATCCGCGCAGCGTCGGTCCGCGCGGCATCGATCAACGCATAGACCCTCGCATTAATCCCAATGGCAGCGATGACGGCGCAGAAATTCGCGC
>DASZZK010000534.1:0-6616 GCA_035544975.1 Casimicrobiaceae bacterium
TGATCGCTTGCGCCCAGCGATGATGCACGTGCATCGACGCCTCACTCTTCACCTCGGCAGCCTTGGATTGTTCCTCCAGCTTTCTCGCCTCGGGCATGATCGCTTCCTTTTCACCCCTGTAGCGGTCGACTTCCTTGAGGTATCTGGCCTGCTGGTCGCCGGTGGTCAGCGTCGCGCCCAGTTCGGCGAGGTTCTGCTTGCCGCTCTTGGCCTGATAGAAATTCCACTGGTCGGAAGCCTCGGTCCTGCGAATTGCGGCTTCGTTCTTGAAAAGCAGGGCGTCGTTTTGCGTCGCGCCACCCATGTATCCAAACAGCGCGCCGATGGTGGCGAAGATCGCCGTCATGACGGCAATTCGCCCGGCAAAGGGGTCATGCAGCGCGCGATGCTCGGCCTCGTGCTCATGCGGACCATGGACGTGAAAATGATCTTCGGACATGCGAGTCTCCCGGGTTTGATTCGATGCTTGGGGTGCGGATCAGCGACGTCCGCTCAATCGAGCGCGCGCTCGTAAGTTGCGAAATGGTACGCGAAACCCTCGCCGCTTGCCGGCTCTCGCGCCTCGCGTGCGATCTCGCGCCACTCGGCGCGTTCGAAGGGCGGAAACCTGGCATCACCGTGGAAGTCGCGCTCGATCTCGGTAAGGTACAGAAGGACGGCGAGAGGCAGCGCCGAACGATAGAGCGCTTCGCCGCCGATCACGAACACCGGGTCGGGCCGATCCGCCATCGAGAGCGCTTCTTCGAGCGAATGCGCCACCGTCGCGCCGTCGAGGTAAAGTCCGGCCTGGCGGGTGAGGACGATGTTCTGCCGGTTCGGCAACGGTTTGCCGATCGACTCCCAGGTCTTGCGTCCCATGATCACCGTGTGACCCGAAGTAAGTGTCCGAAAATGGCTCAGGTCTTCCGGCAGGTGCCACGGCAGGCGGTTACCGGCGCCGATGATGCCATTTCTCGCCACCGCGGCGATCAGTGCCACTCGGTGCACGCTGGTTGTCGAGCTTGGCGATGCGGCGGGGGCTGGTGTATCGTGCATGCGTGGCTCGCAGGCTGTGGCGCCCTCACGCGCCATCCAACTCGATTATAGCGGGCCGCCGCTGATACCCGCCCTCCGTGTACTACCCGCGTTCATTCCTCAAGTTCATCCTGCTCGGCTTCCTGCTGGTTAGCTTGCCGCTGCTCTACGCGCTGGTCGAGTTGATCGTCAGTCTCGATCGTCTCGGAACGCAAAGCCAGCAAGCGGTATTGCAGGCGGCGCAAGCCGGGCACGCCAGCAGACAGCTCTACGAGCAGGCGACAACGCTCGAACGCCTGGTGCGTCAACATCTTATTCTCGAGTATCCGCAACTCGTCGACGACTACGCACGCCTGCGGCTCGATTTTCGCCAGACTTCTCAACAACTCTCCCAGTTGCCGCTCGATCGCGCTCAACTTGACCAGCTCGAGAAGCTCACCGACAGCGAAAGCCGTCTTTTCACACTGCTGAAGGCGCCGAAGCGGCCGCCCAATGCCACTGCGACGCTGGCCGAAGGTTACGCCAACATCGCCGAAGGCGCACAGGCGATGGTGACCGCGACCACGCGTCTGACCGAGCGCGAGATCGAGCACATTCAGCAGACAGCGGCCGAAGGGAGCAAGACATGGGGCTACCTTGCGCTCGCCGCGGGATTGATCGCGTTGGCGCTGGCGATCCTATTTGCGGTGCTGATCGCGCGACCGATCCGTCAGCTCGATCAGGCGATCCGGCAGATGGGGAGGGCGGACTTTACCCACGCGATCGAAGTCAATGGCCCTCAGGATATGCGCTACCTCGGCCAGCGTCTCGAATGGCTGCGCTCGCGGCTGCGCGAGCTCGAGGAACAGCAGAATCGCTTTCTGCGCCACGTCTCCCACGAGCTCAAGACACCATTGACCGCGGTGCGCGAAGGCGCCGAGCTGCTGCGGGACCGCGTGGGGGGTGAACTGTCAACCGAGCAACAGGAAATCGTGCGCATCGTGCGCGAGAACACCTTGTCGCTGCAAAAACTGATCGAAGATCTGCTGACCTATCATCAAACGCGCAGCATGGAACCGCAGACGCTGGGCCCGGTTGCATTGGTCGACGTGTTGCGGCGGGTGATGCGCGAGCACAAGCTCGCCGCGTTCGCGCGCATGCTCACCTTCGACGCCACACTGTCGCCGGCCATCGTCGTCGGCGACGGCGAGAAGATACGGGCCATCATCGACAATCTGCTTTCGAACGCCATCAAGTACGCGCCGCGCTCGTCACCAATCAAGGTGGATCTTTCGGTCGAAGGCGATTTTGCCGTATTGGATGTCATCGACCAGGGGCCGGGCATCGAACCGGACGAGCGACCGCGAATATTCGAGTCGTTCTACCAGGGCAAGATTGCGCCGGGAGGCAGGATCAAAGGGTCGGGCTTGGGCCTCGCCATCGCGCGCGAGTACGCGCTCGTGCACGGCGGCAGAATCGAAGTGCTCGATCGTGCCGATGGCGCGCGCGGCGCGCGCTTTCGTTTGTGGCTGCCGCTGGCGGCCGGTTTCGGGCCCGAGCCCGCGAGAACCCCGACCAGCGCTGTAAGCCTCGAGGGCGAAGCGTAGCCATGCGCCAGGGCAGCCCCGGTCTCGCCTGCGCCGGCGGCATAATCGCAATCGTTCTCGCCTGTGGCATGACGGTGGCGCCGGCGCGTGCCGAGCCCTTGCGTCCGATCCAGATCGCGCAGACGACGGAGCCCAGGCCTTCGACGTCAGTGCCGCAGCCAGTGCTTCCGGCGCCGGCCGCCCCTGTGGTGGTCGAGCAGCCGTCGCCATCGGCCGCGCCGGTCAATGAGGAGGAGCAACAGACGATCGCGCTTCTGGCGGACCTCCAGCGCTATACCGGAGAATCAAACGAGGAGCTGCGGCGCGATCTCGCGGCGGCCGTTCAGGCGCTCAACAGGGCCCGGACCGAGCCGAACCGGATTCGCGTCGCAGTGCTGTTAACGCTGCCCGGCGCGGGGCCGCCGGACGATGCGCGGGCGATCGCTCTCCTGGAAAGCGTCAGCGGCAAAACCCCCGGAATGTCACCCATAAAACAACTCGCCGCGGTGCTCCTGGCGCAAATTGCGGAACGGATGCGCGGGATGAGCGAGGAACGAAAGAAAAGCGCTGCGGCGCAGGAGAAACTGGATCAACTACGCGCGGTTGAGCGCAGTCTGCTGCTTGAACGCAATCGCAACGCAGGCGGCGCCGGCGGCGGCGGCGGCGGCGGAGGTACCGGTAGATGAAAATCAATATGCCTCATTCCGGCGAGGTGCTGCTGGTCGACGACGATCCGGACCTGCTGAAGCTGATCAGCTTGCGCCTTTCCTCCGCGGGTTATCGAGTGCGCACCGCCGACAGCGGCGAGACCGCGCTGGCCGCATTGGCAGTCACGCGCCCGGCGGCAGTGATCACCGATCTCAAGATGCCGGGCATCGACGGGCTCGCGCTGTTCGATGCGATTCATCGGCAACATCCGGCATTGCCTGTGATCATCCTGACTGCGCACGGCACGATTCCCGAGGCCGTGTCCGCGACGCAGCGAGGCGTGTTCGGTTTTCTGACCAAGCCTTTCGACAGCCAGGAGCTGCTGCAGAAGGTCGCCGCTGCCGTGCGCCTGAGTGGCGGCGAATCGGAGCCGACGATGCAAACGACGGGCGAATGGCGCTCCGGCATCATCACCCGCAGCCCGCGCATGGAAGATTTGCTGCGGCAGGCACGGCTGGTGGCAGATTCCGACGCCAGCGTGTTGATCTTCGGTGAATCGGGCACCGGCAAGGAGCTTCTGGCACGGGCGATTCACCGCGCCAGCCGCAGGACCGGAAAGGCATTCGTCGCGGTCAATTGCGGCGCAATTCCCGAGCCCTTGCTCGAGTCCGAATTGTTCGGCCATGCGCGCGGCGCATTCAGCGGCGCGGTGCAGGCGCACAAGGGTTTGTTTCAGGCAGCCGACGGCGGAACCATCTTCTTGGACGAGATTGGCGACATGCCGCTTGCGTTGCAGGTAAAGTTGCTGCGGGTGTTGCAGGAAGCAGAAGTCCGACCCGTCGGAGCGACGCTATCGCTGCCGATCGACGTGCGCGTGATTTCCGCCACCCATCGCGACCTGGATGCGCAGAAGGCAGCCGGCAATTTCCGCGAAGACCTGTACTACCGCCTCAACGTCGTGTCGATGAAATTGCCGCCACTCGCCGAGCGCCGCGAGGATATCCCGCTGCTTGCCACGCATTTTCTGCGCAAGCTGGCCGAGCGCTACAAAAAGCCGGTGCCGGCGCTGGCGCCCGATGCGATGGCGCTGCTGATCGGCGCGCCATGGCCGGGCAATGTGCGGCAGCTGCTCAATCTGCTCGAGCAGGCGGTTGCGCTCGCCACCACCAGCGTAATTCCTGCGACCTTGGTGCAGGGAGCATTGCGCGAGGATGCCGGCGTGCTGGCGCCGTTCGAGGAGGCCCGCAAGCAGTTCGAGCGCGACTACCTTGTCCGGCTGCTTAAGATCACGGGCGGCAACGTGACCCAGGCTGCGACCCTGGCCAAGCGAAATCGCACGGAGTTTTACAAGCTCTTGCAGCGCCATCGCCTCGAGCCTGCGATGTTCAAGGAAGCGAAGACCTGACTGGCGCCGTCCAACCCTGCCGCGCGGTTCACCGGATGGTAGGTTCGCCGAATGTTGCAATTGCGCACCGCTTGTCGCCGCCCGGCGACAAAGAAAACAACTGCTTTTCAAAGAGTTGAAATTACGCGCAGGATCCATGTCGTGCAGGCGCGACACTTTGATAGAGGAAGCGAGCACTAACTTGTATCTATGGCGCCCTAAGCTGCGGCGAAACGGGCGGACGAATTGCAACGCTTTGAATCGACATATTTCTAAATTGCTGGCACAGCGCTTGCTTCTCAGACATCGGGACGACACTGATTCGCGCGATCCACGCGCGGCGGACCGCCCCGGGAGAGGCACATGGACAAGTACTCACCGGAATTTTCGGCCTATTGGGAGAGCGAGGCATCGCCCGCCACCGGCCGCGATCATGGCGAAGCATCGACTAAGCAAGCCTTGTCGGCCTCGCAGGAGCGTGCCCTCGAGGAACTCGCCGAGCGAGTAAGCGCCGCGCGCAGCATCGTCTGAGCTCGCGAGGGTCCTGCCTACCTGTTAACACCTTATTTCCCGAGTCGGACCCGTCCGTTCCGACCGATTCCAGCATCGACTCCCCCTTACCCGCCAAACTCCTCCGGCGGGTTTTTTTTGGACACCGGCCGCGGCGTGCCGACGGCAGAGCGAACTAAGGGCGCCCTTCAAATCGCGAACGTCAACCCGCTTTTCGGCCATGGACCTCGGCTGACCCGCCTTCAATGCCGCTTGAAATACTGCACCGCGCGTTCGTGAGCCTCTGCGGCCGCGCGGCTCTTGAAGGTCCCGAGGTTCTTCCTTTTGCCGGTCTTGGGATCGGTCTTGCGCGAATAAAGCCGGAACTGCCCTGACGCGAGCTTACGAATCATCGTACCTGCTCCTGTCCCGCCAACGGTCAGACGGCGACCGGGGCCTTGATCGCCGGATGATATTGGTAGTCGACAAACTCGAGGTCATCGAAATGGTAATCGTAAAGCGACGCGGGACGGCGCTTTATCACCAGCTTCGGCAACGGGTAGGGCTCGCGGGATAACTGCGTGTCGACCTGTTCGAGGTGATTCAAATACAGGTGGCAATCGCCGCCTGTCCATACAAAGTCTCCGACGCCCAGGCCGGTCTGTTGCGCGACCAGGTGCGTCAACAAGGCGTACGACGCGATGTTGAACGGCACGCCCAGAAAGATATCGGCGCTGCGCTGATAGAGCTGACACGAGAGCTTGTCCTCGGCCACGTAGAACTGAAAAAACGCATGGCACGGCGGCAGCTTCATGCGAGGGATCTCGCCGACGTTCCACGCCGAGACGATCAGGCGCCTGGAGTCGGGGTTCTTGACGATTTGCGCGACAACTTCGGAGAGCTGGTCGATACGCCGTCCGTCCGGTGCCGGCCATGAGCGCCACTGGCTTCCGTAGATCGGCCCGAGGTCGCCATGCTCATCCGCCCATTCATCCCATATCGTCACGCCGTTTTCGCGCAGGTAGCGCGTGTTGGTGTCTCCGGCGAGAAACCACAGGAGCTCGTGGACGATGGAGCGGGTGTGCACCTTTTTCGTCGTCAAGAGGGGAAACCCGGCGCCAAGGTCGAAGCGCATCTGATATCCGAACACGGACAAGGTGCCGGTCCCGGTGCGATCGTCCTTGCGCAATCCGTGATCGCGCACGTAGCGCATGAAGTCGAGATAGGGGCGCATGGCGGCGGGTGCGCGAAGGCGCCTTGCCATTGTATCCGATGCAGCTGCCCGACCCCGCGCCGATTTCCGGCGGCCACGGAGAAGCTCGACCGCTCGTCGGGAGGCGTCCGCGGCCTCTTGACAAAGTGCTGGCCAGGCGTAAAGTAAAGAAACTATGTAACTAGTGATTTAGCTGTGAGAAAGGCTTACGGCAAAGCGATTCCAAAAGAGTGGCGGCGCATCGCCCGGATTTTTGTGGCGATGGGTGACCCGCATCGGCAGCGAATCGTGTTGATGTTCGAG
>DASZZK010000535.1:0-3689 GCA_035544975.1 Casimicrobiaceae bacterium
TTTCATGTGGGATGCACCACCGCAGCGGAGCTGCGCAAGGCCGGGTTCGACGCGCGGTACATGGCAGGCGGTCATTCGGCATGGAAGGCGATCAAGGGAACGGTCAAGCTTCACGATGCTCCCAAGGGACTGGAGGCCGCATGAATACGCCCGGATTGACTACACTTCTGGTCGCTGCGGCGTTGCCGGTAGCCGCCGAAACGATCACCTTCGACACGGATCCCGTCGGCGCCCTTCCCGCGGGGTGGGTCGCCGGCGTTACGGGCCGCGGCGCTCCGAAATGGGCCATCGAAAAGGACGGCACCGCGCCGAGCGCGCCCAACGTCCTCAAGCAGTCGGGCAGCGGTGCGTTTCCATGGTGCGTGAAGAAAGACGTTTCACTCACCGACGGCACGGTCGAGGTCAAGTTCAAGCCGATTTCCGGAAAGGAGGATGCCGCGGGCGGCCTGGTGTGGCGCTGGAAGGATGGCGACAACTACTACGTAGCCCGGGCCAACGCGCTCGAGGACAATGTGTCGCTGTACTACACGCAAAACGGCCGCAGGAACACCATCAAATACGTCGATGCTCCCGTCGCGAAGAATCAGTGGCACAGCTTGCGCGTCGAATTTATCGGCAAGCGGATAAAGGTCGCGCTCGACGGAAAAGTGTACATCGAGTTGGACGATGAGCACATTGTCGGCTCAGGTGCCGTTGGAGTCTGGACCAAGGCCGACAGCGTGACGTCGTTTGATGATTTCAGTTACGGCAGCGCGGCCAAGCCGTGAAGCCTGCAATGGGTGCAGGGTGTCGGTGACGCGTGCTACGGTTCTTACGGAGAGCCCATGAAGCGATTCTCGACATCCTGCATTGCAATTTTCGCGCTGCTCGGTTTTACGAGTGCATGTGCCGCAGACATGCCCTACGCCGGCCAACAAAGCCGAACGATCAAGGCACTCTCCGATCAGGAGGTAGCGGACTATGTGGAAGGTCACGGCATGGGCAGCTCGAAAGCGGCGGAGCTGAACCATTATCCCGGACCGGCGCATGTCATTGCCGATTCGTCCCGGCTCGGACTCACCGAAAAGCAAAAGATCGAGGCGCAATCGGTGTTCGACGCGATGAGCACGGTGGCCAAACGCTCCGGCGCGGCGATCGTCGCCCAGGAAGCGGAACTGGACGCTATCTACGCCAGCGGACAAGCGGCGCCGGGCTCCATCAAGGAACTGCTCACTGAGCTCGCGCGTCTGCAAGCCGAGTTCCGCTACGCTCACTTGAGCGCGCATCTCAAGATGCGCACGATCCTGACGCCGGAACAAATTGCGAGGTATGACGAGATGCGCGGCTATACGGCGACGGCGCCAGGCTCATCGCCTTCGACGGAGGCTGCGCCCGGTCATGAGCATATGCACCGTTGACGCGATCGCTGCTTCTCTCTCAAACCTTGACGCGATTCAGACGCAAGGCGTTCGTCACCACGGAGACCGAGCTCAGCGCCATGGCAGCACCGGCAAAGACCGGCGATAGCAGCAAACCGAAAGCGGGGTAGAGCACGCCGGCGGCAACGGGAATGCCGAGCGCGTTGTAACCGAAGGCAAACGCCAAATTTTGCCGGATGTTGCGCATCGTGGCGCGCGACAGTACGGTGGCGCGCGCGATGCCCCTCAGATCGCCCTTGACGAGGGTAATGCCTGCGCTCTCCATCGCAATATCGGTGCCCGTACCCATGGCAATGCCGACGTCGGCTTGCGCCAACGCCGGCGCATCGTTAATGCCATCGCCCGCCATGGCGACCCTGCGCCCTTGGGCCTGCAAGCGCTTCACATGACCGGCCTTGTCCTCAGGCAGCACCTCGGCTAGCGCTTCGTCGATGCCTAGTTGCCGGGCGACGGCTTCGGCGGTGCTGCGCGAATCTCCCGTGAGCATGACGATGCGCACGCCCGTGCGCTTGAGCGCCGCAATCGCCTCTGGGGTACTTTCCTTGATCGGATCGGCCACTGCCGCCATTCCCGCCGCCGCACCGTCAATGGCGAAGAACACCACCGTCTTGGCGTCCGCGGCCCAGGCTTCCGCGCGTTCTTCCCAGCGCCGGGCGTCAACGCCGCGCTGGGTAAGGAATCCGCGGCTTCCCACCAGCACGCGCTTGCCATCGACTTCGGCCAGTACGCCGAGACCGTTTACGGCGTCGAATGCCGTGGCCGTTCCCGGTGTCAGGCCGCGCGCTTTGGCACCCTCCGCGATCGCCAGCCCTATCGGATGTTCGGAGAGCTGCTCCACGCCCGCTACCAGCGCGAGCGCTTCATTCTCTGAAATGCCATCGGCGACAAAATCGGTCAGCGTGGGATGGCCAAGCGTCAACGTGCCGGTTTTGTCGATCACCAGGGTGTCGATGTCACGCATGCGTTCGATCGCCTCGGCATTGCGGAACAGAATGCCTGCACGCGCGCCTTGCCCCATGGCGACGGTCATCGAGATCGGCGTAGCGAGACCCACGGCACAAGGGCAGGCGATGATCAGAACCGCAATCGCGTTGAGAAACGCGTAGCCGAATTTCGGCTCCGGACCGACGAACCACCATGCAAGCGCCGTCACGACGGCGATGACCACGACGATTTCGACGAAGTATGCCGCGATGGTGTCGGCGAGGCGCTGGATCGGCGCCCGTGTGCGCTGCGCTTCCCCCACCATGTGAACGATACGTGCCAGCAGCGTGTCCGCGCCCACCCGCTCGGCGCGGATGAGCAATGAGCCATTGCCGTTCACGGTGGCGCCGGTGACCTTGCTGCCCGCGGCCTTCGCCACCGGCACGGGCTCCCCGGTGATCATGGATTCGTCCACCCTGCTCGTGCCCTCGAGGACGGTGCCGTCGACGGGCACCTTCTCTCCCGGCTTGACGCGCAGACGGTCACCGACGGCCACCGTGTCGAGCGGCACCTCTTCCTCGACGCCGTCGTCGCGCAGGCGCCAGGCGAGGTTGGGTGCGAGTTCCAGCAAGTGTTGAATCGCCTGACCGGTCTTGCCCATCGCGCGTAACTGCAGCACGTCGCCAAGCATTACCAGCGTCACGATCACTGCAGCCGCCTCGAAATAGGTGCCCACCGCGCCGTCGTGCTCGCGAAACTCCTGCGGAAACAACCCGGGGAATAGCACCGCGGCGAGGCTGAACACATAGGCAAGCCCGACCCCGAGCCCGATCAGCGTGTACATATTGAGCGCGCGATGCACCAGCGAAAACCAGAATTTGCGCAGGATCGGCCACCCGACCCACAGCACGACCGGCGTGCCCAGCACCAACTCGATCCAGCCGCGCGGCCGTGGCTGAAGGCCGAACAGATCACGGATGCCGATCATCGGCGACATCGCGAGCACTACCAGTGGGAGCGACAGCGCGATGCCGATCCATAGCCGGCGCGTGAGATCGCGCAACTCGGAATCGTCCGCTGGGCCTGCGCCTGCGCTCGCGATCGGCACCAATGCCATGCCGCAGATCGGACAATCGCCCGGCCCATCGCGCACGATTTCCGGATGCATTGGGCAGGTATAGACAACTCCCGGCGGCACCACACCCGCAACGACCGGCTTTTCGTGGACGTCACCCGAAGCCGGCGTTGTTTGAGCGTGGGGACGCGCGTGCTCGGGCCGCTTGGTGTAACCGGCAAGTGGCGTGCCAATGTACGCGGACGGGTTTGCGTCGAATTTCTTCTTGCAAC
>DASZZK010000536.1:0-2971 GCA_035544975.1 Casimicrobiaceae bacterium
CGATGCGGGGCGGCCCGCCTTTGATCATTGCGCGAGTGTTTTTCGCGCCGGCATTATTATCGACGATGTGACCCGGCGCGGCAAGCGACCATCGCCGATTCGCGGTCGTCGCAGGATCGTTGGCGGAGTTGCTGCCGTGAAGCCGATCATGACGATAGTCGCTCGGCTGCTGCTTCGCAGGGCGTAAAAAGGTCGCGAAGAGACGGCCGGTATAATCGCCGGCAGCGCATCACGCGGGCGATCGGGTTGATCAAACTACGCCTTCTGCGAACTTGCATGGTTGCTTCGGTCGCGTTGTCGGCGTGCGGCCCCTCGCCCCCGCCCCCGCTTCCGTCCCCGCCTCCTTCTCCGCCCGGTAATGAGCTGGTCGTGTTCCTGCGCCAGGGAGCGGTCACCTGGTTCGGCGGCACGGATAATCTTGGCACCGGCCTCGACTACGATCTGGCGCGCATGTTCGCGGCTGAGCACGGCCTGACGCTCAGGATCGTCGCCACCAACAACCCGGTGCAACGGCTGGCCCAGGCGCCAAGCGGAGCGATGATCGGCGCCGGCGGGATTTATCGGCCACCAGCGCGTTCGCCCGCCGCAGACGGGGATGCGCTCGTGTATTCGTCGGCCTATTACGCAATCGAGCCGGTGCTGATCTACAACATCGACGGCTTCAAGCCCGGAACCTGGAAGGATCTCGCCGGCGAGACCGTCGGCATTCTCGAAGGAAGCGGTATTGAGTCGGCATTGGTCAAAGTGCGCAAAGAGCATCCGGAAGTGCGCTGGCAATCGTTGGCGCTGCCGTCGACCGAAGCGCTGATCAGCCAGGTCTCGGATGGGACGCTGAGCTACGCCATCGTTGCGTCGAGCGATGCCAATGCGACGCGCAGTGTCTACCTTACCTTCGATACCGCATTCATGGTCGCCGGCAAGCAGGAATTGGCTTGGGCATTCCCCAAAGCGGAGACGCGGCTGCGCGAACAGGTCGACAGTTTTTTCGCCCGCTGCCGGCGCGATGGCACGCTGGCAAAATTGATCGAGCGCTACTACTCGCGCGGCCAGGTGACGCGTCTGGATGCCGGAGTCTTTCAGGAGCGGCTCAAGTCCCTCCTGCCGCAGTTCAGGGAAAGTTTCGAGCGCGCCCAGGATGAGACCGGGGTCGAGTGGCGCCTCCTCGCGGCGATCTCCTATCAGGAATCGCAGTGGGATGTGCAGGCGACAAGCGAGACCGGGGTCCGGGGCCTGATGCAGCTGACCGAGGAAACCGCGCGCTATCTCGGTGCCGTCGATCGTCTCCATCCCCAGGCGAGCATTTCCGCCGGCGCACGCTACGTCGGCTATCTCAAGGACAAGCTTCCGGCACGCATTCAGGAGCCCGATCGCACCTGGCTCGCGCTGGCGGCGTACAACATCGGGATCGCACACCTGGAGGACGCGCGGATACTGGCGCAAAAGCAAAAACTCAATCCGGACGCGTGGTCGGCGGTCAAGAAGACGCTGCCGCTGCTGGCCCTGCCCGAATACTATGAGGACGCGAAGTTCGGCTACGCGCGAGGCGGCATGCCGGTAGCGTTCGTCGATCGGGTTCGGGCTTACTACGACATCCTGCTCGTGCAGCAGCCGTCTTTGAAACCTCGCTTGCGCATGGTCTCGGAGATCGACAATCCTCCCGTGCGCGGCGAGGAGCCTGCGCTGGGCAACCGATGAAGGAGCGGCGGCGCGGCTGCTGACTTCTCTCACCGCAGCGCGGGAATGAAGGTCATGCCTCCCATGTAAGCCTGCAGCACGGACGGGATATCGACGCCTCCGTCGGCGCGTTGATAATTTTCCAGTATCGCAATCAGGGTTCGCCCAATCGCAAGCGCGGAGCCGTTGAGCGTATGGACAAGCTCGGGCTTTCCCTGCGCGCCGCGAAATCGCGCCTGCATCCGACGCGCCTGAAAGGCCTCGAAATTCGAACACGAAGAGATTTCCCGGTACTTGCCTTGTCCCGGCAACCAGACTTCGAGGTCGTAGGTCTTGGCCGACCCGAAGCCGGTGTCTCCGGTGCACAGCAGCACCACCCGATACGGCAGCTCGAGTTTTTGCAGAACCGATTCAGCATGAGCGACGAGTTCTTCGAGCGCCTCGTAGGAGTCGTCGGGACGAACGATCTGCACCAGCTCGACCTTGTCGTATTGGTGCACGCGGAACATTCCCCGGGTGTCCTTGCCGTAGCTGCCGGCTTCGGAGCGGAAGCACGGCGTATACGCGGTGAGCTTGAGCGGCAGCGTGTTGGCGGGCAGGATCTGGTCGCGCACAAGGTTGGTCAGCGGAACCTCGGCGGTCGGGATCAGATACATTCGCTCTTCGTCCGGCGCTCCACCCTTGGTCACCCAGAACAGGTCATCTTCGAATTTCGGCAGCTGGCCGGTGCCTGTCACCGCCGCGCGATTGACGATATACGGCACGTAACACTCGACGTAGCCATGTTCGGTCGAATGCAGGTCGAGCATCCACTGCGTCAACGCGCGGTGGAGGCGCGCAACGCTTCCGCGCAGCGTATGGAAACGAGACCCGGAAAGCTTGGCCGCAATCTCGAACTCGAGTCCGCCAACCGCCGCGCCGACCTCGACGTGGTCGCGCACTTCGAAGCCGAACTCCTTCGGCGCGCCCACGCGGCGAAGCTCGACGTTTTGCGCTTCCGACGCGCCGATCGGCACGCTCGCGTGCGGGAGGTTCGGCATGGCGAGCAGCCATTCACGCAGGTCGGACTGAATGGCACTGAGCTCCGATTCGAGCGCCTTGAGCTCCTCGCCGAGATTCGCGACTTCGGCCATCAGAGCTTTCGCGTCCTCGCCGCGCCCTTTGGCGGCGCCGATTTCCTTCGAGGCGGCGTTGCGCCTCGCCTGCAGCTCCTGGGTGCGCGTCTGAACCACCTTGCGATGCGCTTCGGTTGATTCGAATCGCGCCACATCGAGCACGTAGCCGCGCGTCTTCAGGC
>DASZZK010000537.1:0-2743 GCA_035544975.1 Casimicrobiaceae bacterium
ACCTTCGTCCGCGCGCGACGAAGTTGCGACCGCAAGCAACATCGGGATAACGGCTCCTGCAATGACCGCCAATGCCTGCGTCCTGCGCGTCATCCTGCGCAGCAATAGCCACGCGGTGCCGGCCAGCGCGACCAGGGCACCGATAATCCAGACCAGCCATTCGGCCCAGTTGTGCGTATGGCTGACGGCATCCGTCGGAGGGGGAACGTCGAGGGTGCCATCGAGCAGGTCGGTTTCTTCAGCGGCCCGTATGGTGAACACCAGCGGGTACTGGCCGGGCTTCGTCAGCGTGGCGGCGGCCGCTGTGTAGATGCCTTCGCCAGTGGACTGCGCCGTTACCTTGAACTCGCCACTCGCAATTTCGATGGCTGCATTGGTGACTGGCTCGTTGGTGGCGAAGCGGTCGAGGTAGAGGGTAAGCTTTTCGCCTTCGAGCATTCCGACCAGCTCGAAAATCTCCGAATTCGCTTCGACACGCGGCGCGAGCGTGGCGGGGAGCGTCGACGAAGGCGCGCCGTGACCGCCGTGACCTTCGTCAGCAAAAACGGTGAACGGCAATAGCGCCAGCACCAGCACCCATCCACATAAGCTTTTCATGGCAACACTCCAAGCGCCTGATTCAAACGGGCGACGGTGCGCGCAGCGTCGAGCGTGGCGCGCGTGTAATTCAGTTCGGACTCGAAGCGCTCATTTTCGGCGCGCAGGCGGCTGACCAGATCCAGTTCCCCGAGCGCAAAGGCCTTGGCGAGCAGGCGTTGCGTGTCGGCAGCGAGCGTGAAACGCGCTTCGGTCAATTGCACCACGACGCGCGTCTGATCGAGCTCCCTGCGCGCGGCCTCGACTTCTGCGGCGACCCTGGAGCGTTCGAGCCCGAAAGCGGCAAGCGCCTCGATCAACTCGGCATTGGCGGCAGTAATCCTCGGCCGGTTGCGCGCATCGGTCGCGAATGGCAACCGAAATCGCAGCTCAATGGAGTTGGCGTAGGCATCGCCGAAGGTGTTGCGCTCGCGCCTCATGCCCAGCTCGAGCTCCGGATTGTTGCGCAGGCTTCGCGAGGCTTGATTGAGCTTGGCCTGCGCGGTGGCCACGGCGCGTTGCAGCGGCGCGAGCAGCGGATGGTCATCAAGGAGAAGGGCCTGTGCAGGAGGGGTTTCTTCGCCGCTGGGCAACGTGGGCAACCCTGTCAGCACGTCGAAACCCTGCCTCGCCCTGAATGCCTTGACCTCGGCTTCGGCCAGCGCGCCGCGTGCCAGAAGATTCGCGGCCTGCGCCTGATTGAGATCGACGCGCGCCAGATCGCCGGCCTTGACGCGGCGCTCGACATCGGCTGTGATCGCCGTCGCATCCTCTACCTTGCGCCGCGCGAGCGCCAACTCGTTCTCGGTGAGCCGTACCTGCCAATATGCGTCACGCACTTCGCCGGCGACCTTCAGCTTCGCCGCGGAAAGCGCGGTATCGTACTGATCGCGCTCGGCGCTGACGATTGCAGCTTGGCGTCCCTGTTCTCCGGGCAGCCACAGTGGCATAGTGATTCCGGCGTTCCATTCGCTCTGTCCGTCGCGGCGATTCAGGCGGTCGTTGCGGTTATCGACGAACACGCTGGGTGGCTCGGGAAACAAGGCCTGCGCGGCGTCGCGTTTCGCCGCGAACTCATCGGACCGGGCCGCCTGGGTCTGATACGCCGGTTGCCGCTCCCAAGCACGTTCCACGGCGTCGCGCAGCGTGCCATCGGCGCACACCGGCGGCGCGAGCAGCAGCAGCATAATAATGTAAACGCTTCTACGCATCGCCTCTTCCTCGTGTTTCGCTAGCCGCGGCAGTGACAACGGAATCTTATGTGCGTGGGTTTCGCAGTTCGAGAACCATCACCGCGGTTGCAGACCGCAGACATGCCGCGATTAATCGCATGCCCTGCATGTCGTCCGCCCGCGTCAGAACCGGAAATGGTTAAAACAACTGCGTATTGCACGTTGGACCCAGTCGCTCAAGTGACTTGGCAACCGCAAGCATCAATGCGATGCGGTACCGCGGCCGTAGCACGGCCGGTGCTGGCGCGTCGAGTCGCGACGACTCGACGCTATGCCAGCGAGCTAGACGAGGAAACTACGGGGTGGGCGATCTAGGGAGTCAGGCGCGCGCGACGGCAATCGATGCGTCGCAAGGGGAGTTATCAAGCCGTGATGATCCGCGGTAGCAAGCGGCGACGCGCCGTTCGCGGCGAGCGCCGGGGAACAACAAACGTCAGTGCAGGCGCCATGCGCCGCGCTGGTCGATCCCGAGTCATGACCCTGCACCGCGGCTACGCCACCGTTCTCGTGGTGCTCGTGCCCGGCGTGACGGGCGTCAACGTGCTGGGCGCTTGCCGCGCTAGCGTCAGTCTTGGCGAGCAGCCCGATCGCTGCGGCGCCGTGGTTATGGACGGCTGGCATCGCGACTGCCGGCAGGGCTTGGCAAGGCAGCACCAGGACGAGCAGCATTACCGCAAGCTTGCGTATACGCACGGACATGGGAGGCAAGTATAGCATCGGCCGGACCAGGTCAATTTGCGTCCGGGCACCCGTCGCTGATGAAGCGACTGATCTCGCTCGGAGGCGAAAACGACCGATGCGCGGTCGCCGCGCTCGAAATCATCGCTGCGCCTGTCATGACTTCACGGCAAGCAGCGAGACGCTCTTCACTCCGAACTTCTTGCTCGCACCGCGGGCATTATCGGAAATGAACTGGTAGGCCGTATTGTCTTCGA
>DASZZK010000538.1:0-4363 GCA_035544975.1 Casimicrobiaceae bacterium
CCGCGAAGGGAAGCTCGACCAGATTCGCCGCTACTGCGAGACTGACGTGATGAACACGCATTTGCTGTATCTCAGGTTTCAGCAGCTGCGCGGGGCGCTGGCGGCCGGCGAGTACGCCGCCGAAGTATCGCTGGCGCGCGAAAAGATCGCCTCGTACCAACAGCCGCATTGGCAGGAATTCATCGCGGCGTGGGACGCCAACGTATGAATTGCGGCTAGCTGCGCAGGATCGGTAACGGCGTGAAGGTTCCGCCGAGAGGTCCGCTCGACGGCACGCCCCACCAGCGGTCGAGCGCGGTCGCGTAGACGCTCCGAAAATCGATGGCGTATCCCGGGTTGCCGTCGCCCGAAAGACGGTCGAGCGCAGCCTGTTCGCCATACAAGCCACCCGCGACGCGCCCGCCCAGCGCGAAATGCGCGCTCGCCGTGCCGTGATCGGTGCCGTTCGACAAATTCTCTCTGGGCCGGCGTCCGAACTCGGCATAGGTCAGCACCAAGGTATCGTTCCACTTGCCGAGTTCTTCCAGGGCGCTCTTGAGAGCGACCACCCCGCCGGCGAGATCGCCTAGCAGGCGCGCCTGCGTGCCCGGTTGTCCGCTGTGAGTGTCGAAGCCGGTGAGTGTGACGCGCACGACGGCGACGCTGGCCTCGTTGGCGACGATCTGGCAGGCAGTCTTGATCGCGTTGCCAAATCCGCCCTGCGGAAATTCCGTCTTGAAGGCGTAATTCGCATTGAGATGCGATGCGGCTTGCATGATGTCCGCCTCGACCTTCAGGATGTGCGAAAGCGCCTTGTTGCGCGATTGGCCCTCGCTGGTGGCGAAACGCGCCTGTCGAAGAAACTGCTCGGTGTTGGCAAGAGCGATGGCGCGGGTGCCGCCGCCCGCAAGCGGTCCCAGGTCGGGCGAACCGATAATCACGCCATCGGCGGCAAAGCTCCTTGGCGTGGGTGCCGCGCCAAATGCGCGCGTGAGCCATCCGTCCTGCAGATATTGTTCGCTCTTCGACGCGGTATCCCAGATTTCGATCGAACGGAAATGGGAGAGATTGGGCGCCGGATAGCCCACTCCCTGCAGCACCGCAAGCTCGCGCTTTTTCCAAAGCGGCAGCAGCGGCTCCAGCGCCGGATGAAGCCCGACGCTGTCGCTCAGTTGCACGACCTGCTCGCGGGAAATGCCGATCTTCGGCCGTAGCGCGTAATAGGTCGGGTTCGAGTATGGCACCAGAGTATTGAGGCCATCGTTGCCACCCTTGAGCTCGATCAAGAGCAGCAGCTTGCGATAGTCCGCGCCGGCGGGTGTCGCGCCCCAGGCGACTTGGTTCATGAGCTCCGGCGTCAACGCTGCCAGCGGAACCGAGCCCGCGAGTTTGAGAAAGTGACGGCGATCCATGGTTCTCTCGGCGCTCACTTGACCTGGTAGGCGGCGTCGAGGACCAGAGCGCGAACCAGCGCCAGCGGCTCGCTGCTCGCGTCGGGCACCGACTGAGGCGCGGTCGCGAGCAGCAGGCGCGATGCGGCGCTGCCGTGGGTTCTCGTCCCGCGCGACGCGTCGAATTGCGCAAGCCACACGCCACTTTCGAACTGGACACTGCTCATGCCCCGCTCCATCGCCCGCATGAACCGAATCTGCCGCGCCTTTTCCGGGTCGAGAGCGACCTGCGGCTGGTTGGCTTGTCTCGGAACAGGACTCGTCATCCCCGCATCGCGGCCGGCGGGCCCTTGCGCATTCGCGCCGGGAACCACACGGGTCGAAGCCTCATCGCCGCGAAAAAGACGTTCCAGGAATTGCTTGCGGGCGAGCAGGGTGCTGGCGTTGATCCACGTCTCCTGGCCGGGCCAGCCCTTGACGTTGGGCGGAGCGAAAAGGTTCTGACCCATGCCGGCTGCCGCGACGGCAAACGGCGTCGCCTCGCCCGGTTTCATGTCGAATTGGCGCAGGGTGCCTACCACCAGCTCGATCGGCGACTTGATCAGCACGCCGCGGTTCTCGCTGGCGTAGAACGCGTCGGAGGTGAATATGCCGTGCAGGGCGACCTTGATGTCGTAGCGCGAATCACGAAAGCGCTGCGCGATACGCCGTACTGCGGCGTCGTCGGGATCGGGCGAGACGAACTCGCGCCACAGTTTGCGGACAATGAACTCGGCGGTCGCGGGCTCGCCCAGCAGGATGTCGAGCACCTGATCGCCGTCGAAGTTGCCCGTGCGGCCGAGCACGGTCTTCGCGCCGTCGTCGTGAATGAAGCGGCGGAAAACGAACTGGCCCGTTTGGCGGTCGAGGCTCCAGCCGGTGAAGGCGCGCGCGGCCTCCTTGATGTCCTGCTCGCTGTAGTGGCCTTCGCCGAGCGTGAAAAGCTCCATCACTTCGCGGGCGAAATTCTCGTTCGGCGAGCCCTTGCGGTTTTGCGCGTTGTCGAGATAGATGACCATCGCCGGGTCGCGCGCGATGGCGTGCAGCAAGTCTGCGAAATTGCCGAGGGCGTTAGCGCGCAGCGTCGCGTTCTGCCGGTACATCAGCTCCGCGAGCTTGACCTTCTGCTGGCTGGAGACGAAATGGTTGTGCCAGAAAAGGGTCATCCGCTCGGTCAGCGGAGAAGGTGTCGACAACATCTCGCCGACCCACCAGCCGCGCAACTCGAGGCCTTCGCGGACCTGCTCCTGCTGGAACATTTTCTTTTCGACCTCGCTTGCGTTCTCACCACGGCGCGGATAGCGAAGCGCTCCCGTTTCGGCAGTCCACGCCGGCGGCGGATTGACCGGGCTCGTGCGCGCGCCGTCCAGCAGATTTCGCACCGCCCGCTCGCGCGTCATGCCAACGCTGCGCTGGATCTCGCCTTCCGTCGCACCGAATCCCGCGCGGTTGAGCAAATGCCGCGCATCGTCGTAGCTGAGCGCGTGGGAGGTGGAAGCGGCGGCAGCGGGAACGAACGCCAGTGACAAGGGCAAACCGAAGGCGAGCGAGGCAAAGACAAGCGCGTTGCGCGTCAGAAGCATCAGGTGCGTCATTGAGAAGCGAACCGGGATCGCGGGAATGCTGTAAAGCATCAACGTGCCAGTGTAGCGGCGTGTTGACTCCGGTACAGAAACCGTTTGTAACAGCGTGTTTCCGAGATCACGGACGGCAGCCTGCTACAGGCGAATCGTGCCTCGCCCCAGCTCGATGACGCGGCCCGAAACAAAAATTCGCCCCCCCGAGTCGACCGCGAGCCCCAGCCTGCAGAGCCGGCCCACCGCCTCGCCTTGGGAGACGGACCATTGCTGCGGAAGCGGGGCGCGCGTAGCGACCAGCCAGCCGCCCAGATTCGCGCACGCCGAGCCTGTCCCCGGATCCTCGACGATCGCGCCGTGCTTGGGAAAGAAAAAGCGCGCCAGGATCGACCGCGGTTCGTCCTCCGCCCAGACGTAGGCCATCGCGCGCGTGACGCCCGCGCCGAGCTGCACGCTGCCGTGACGCGACAGCAATGCCGCGTCCGGAGAAGCTCGGCGCACCGCGGCCGCGCCGGCAAGCGGGATGACCAGTTGCTCGCTGCCGGTGTCGACCCACAAGGGCACCGCACCCAGGTCCGAGACTGCCAGTCCGAGCATCGCTGCCAGTTGCTCCTGCGATGCGTCGACCTCGCGCGTCGCCGGCGGCTTCGCTTCCAGCGTCCAGACGTCGCCGCGCGCGATCACGGGAATGGTCCCCGCAAGCATCTCCAGCGCCAGCGCGTCGCCCTCGCCGGCGAGCGCACGCACGACGTGCGCGCTTCCCAGCGTCGGATGCCCGGCAAAAGGCATCTCGAAGGTCGGCGTGAAAATCCGCACCCGCGCGTCGGCGATTTTCGACGGCAGGATGAACGTCGTCTCCGACAGATTGAACTGCAGTGCGAGTGCCTGCATGTCCGCATCGGAGAGTCCGCGCGCGTTCTCGAACACCGCCAGCGGATTGCCGGCGAGCCGTTCTTCGGCAAACACATTGACGATCCGAAAGGCGAATTCGCGCTTGCCGTCGCTGTCGTTCAAGGTCACTCCACCAGGAGAGAGGTCCGGGCTTCGGTCATGGCCAGTACGTCGGCCGCCAACGCAGCGATGGCCGCGGCGGACGCGTCCGCGACTTCGATCCTCTCCCCGCCGGACACGATTCCCGCGGAAAAGTGCCGCTGCAGCGAACGGGTGTAAAGAGGGTCGTAATGAAGGCTGAGCAATTCGCCGATGAGCGCATCCCAGTCCTTTTGCGCGGCGAACGCCTCCCAGCGCTGCAGCGCTGCCTTGCCGACCAGCGGCGCCAGCGGCTGGAGGCGTTGCGCCAGCACGGCCGGATCGTCCAGGGGAAGACCGTACTCTTCCTTGATCAGCGCCACCCGTTGTGCGCGCGCTGTCACGAGC
>DASZZK010000539.1:0-4841 GCA_035544975.1 Casimicrobiaceae bacterium
CGTCTCCAGCATCGCGCGGTCGCGCAGTCCCAGCGTCGTTTCCGGATCGGGAGCATCGAGGAGCGCGCCGATCTGCGCCTCCGACAGATTATTCGGCAGGTGTCTCGGCAGTTTCGGCGACTGAATGCGCAGCGTCGGATCGTCCTTGAGCGTGCCCATCAACAGCTGCAGGCGATAAAAGCGGCGCAACGACGACAGTCGCCGATTGATCGAAGAGGACTTGGCCCCGGTCTGGAATTGCGCGGCGAGGAACGCCTCGACGTCGCCGCGATTGGCGCCAAGCAAGCTCTTCGCGGACCTGCTCTTATCATCCTCGAGCCAGCGCGCCCAAGCCATGAGATCCCGCCGATAGCTGCCGAGGCTCGATGCGGCAAGGCCATCCTGCAGCCACACCTGGTCGCAAAAGGCATCGATCAAAGCGGAAGAATTCGGCATCTTAGTTGCAGGCAAATGAGCCTACCTACCGAAACGATAGCCCTCGTGCGTCAACAGCCAGCGCTTGATATCGATCGGGTTGCCCTCGGTCACGCCCATGAACCCGCCGAGAGACCCTTGACTGCCGACGACACGATGACAGGGAATGATGAGCGCGATCGGATTGGCGCCGCACGCCCCGCCAATCGCCCGCGGTGCGCTGCCGAGTTGGCGCGCGATCTCGCCGTAGGTGCGCGATTCTCCGACCGGAATCGCCGGCAGCGCGTCCCAGACGCGGCGCCGAAACGCGGTGCCCGCGGGCGCCAGCGGAAGCGTGAAACGGAACATTGGGTCATCGAGAAAGCGCTCGATCTGGCGGCATGCCCGTGCGGCAAGCGCATTGGTCGGTGCCATCGCTCTTTCGCTCAAGGGCAGGTATTCGACGCCGGTAAGCGCCGAGCCGGAGACGCGTATGCCCAGCACCGCGAACGGAGTTCTGAGCTTGGCCGCGAATTCCGGCGAGCTGGGCGCGTGTCCGCCGATAGAGCGCATCTCGCTTATCCGAACCGCATCTGGTGCGGCAAAAACGTGACCAGCGACGGGAAAAAGTAGAGCAGCAGCGTCGCGACGATCATCAGATAGAACATCGGCAGGGCGTTGCGGGCAATCCATGTGATCTGTCGTCCGGTCATGCCTTGCAAGACGAAGAGATTGAATCCGACCGGCGGCGTGATCTGCGCCATTTCCACCACCAGCACGATGAAGATGCCGAACCAGACCAGGTCGATGCCGGCCTTTTCCACGGTCGGAAGGATGACGCCCATGGTCAGCACGACCATCGAAATGCCGTCGAGGAAGCAGCCGAGAATGATGTAGAAAATCATCAGCGCGACGATCAGCGCGAGTTGCGAAAGCCCGAGCCCGCCGATCCACTCGGCCAGACGGCGCGGCAGTCCGATGTAGCCCATCGCCAGAGTGAGAAACGACGCTCCGGCAAGGATCAGCGCGATCATGCAGTAAAGGCGCGTCGCGCCGAGCAGGCTGTCGTGAAAAGTCTTGCGGTTGAGCGAGCCCTGCACGCCGGAAATGGCCAATGCTCCGACGACGCCGAACGCCGCGGCTTCGGTCGCCGTTGCGATACCGGCGTAGATCGATCCGAGCACCAGGCAGATCAGTAACACGACCGGAATGAGGTGCCGCGACGCATAGAGCTTCTGGCCAACCGAGGTGCGCTCGGCGATGACCGGCACCTTGTCCGGGTGAAGCAGCGCCCAGAATACGATGTATCCCGAGAACAGCGTCGCGAGCATCAGGCCGGGAACGACTCCGGCGATGAACAGATGCGAAATCGAAACGTTGGCCGACACGCCGTAGACGATCATGATGATCGACGGCGGGATCAATAGCCCCAGCGTTCCGGCGCCGGCCAGCGTGCCGATAGTGATGTCGTCCGGATAGCCTCGACTCCTGAGCTCGGGCAGCGTCATCTTGCCGATGGTGGCGCAGGTCGCCGCCGACGAGCCGGACACCGCGGCAAAGATGGTGCAGCCGATGATGTTGGTGTGCAGGAGACGCCCCGGCACGCGCTCGAGCCAGGGCGCGAGGCCCTTGAACATGTCTTCGGACAGGCGGGTGCGAAAAAGGATCTCGCCCATCCAGACAAAGAGCGGCAGCGCGGTGAGAGTCCACGACGATGCCGAGCCCCAGATCGTCACCGCCATGGCATCCCCTGCCGGCCGCGACGAAAAGAGCTCCATGCCGATCCAGGCAACACCAGCGAGCGCGATGCCGATCCAGACGCCGCTGCCGAGCAGCACGAACAGGGCGACGATCAACAGCGCGGTGATAAAGAGGTCCATGGGGCGCGCTATTCGATGTGCGCGGGCTCGGTATCGGGCTTAACCGCGACACGCGTCCCGGTCAGCTCGCCGACGAATTGATCGATGAACGCGATGGCGAGCACGATATTGCCGACGGCCATCGAAAGCTGCGGAATCCAGAGAGGTGTCGCATCGTTGCCGGTCGATATGTCGTGAAATGCATGCGACTGCCACGCCAGACGCGAGCTGAACCAGGCGAACGCCAGCGTCAGCACCACCGCGACCGCGAGCGACCACCGTTCGAGCCATCGCTTGCCGTTGACGCCGGCGTGCTCGAGGATCAGCGTCACGCGGATATGCTCGCCGCGGGTGAGCGTGTGCGCGAGCGCGAGAAAGCCGGAGCCGGCCATGAAGTAGCCGGCGTAGGCGTCTGTCCCGCGTACTTGGAAGTCGAGCAGGCGTCCGAAGATACCCAGCAGCACCATGATCAACGTGCCGATCAAAAACAACGCCGCCAGGTACGCGGCGGCGTTGTAGAGGGTATCGAGAGCGCGGCGCATGGCTCGCTATTCAGTCATCGGCTTGGCATCGCGCATGCGCTGTTTTCGCGCGCGCGAGCGTATCGGCGCCTGAATCACATCTTGCGATATGCATCGACGGTGGCCTGCCCCTCGGGCCCTGCCTTCTTGAGCCAGTCCTGCAGCATCGTGTCGCCGACCTTCTTCAGGTCCGCGGTGAGTTGCGGGCTGGGTTTGACGATGGTCATGCCTTTTTGCTTCAACTGGTCGAGGTACCAGCCGTTCTTGTCTTCCGAGGCCTTCCATCCGCGTGTTTCCGCGTCGGAAGCGGCCTTCAGCACCGCATCCTGGGTCGGCTTGTCCAACGCGTCGAACGCCTGCTGGTTGACGACGACCGCGTTCTTCGGCAGCCACGCTTGCGTATCGTAAAAAGTCTTGATGCTTTCGTAGGTCTTGGAGTCGAAGCCGGTCGCTCCCGAGGACATGTACGAATCGACGACGCCGGTCGCCAGCGCCTGGGTCAGCTCGGCCGCCTGCACCGTCACCGGTTGCGCGCCGACGAGCTCGGCGATGCGTGAGGTTGCCGGACTGTAGGCGCGCCACTTCAAGCCCTTCATGTCAGCGGCGCTGTTCAAGGTCCGATTGGCGTAAATGCCCTGCGGCGGCCACGCCACGGTGTAGAGCAGCTTGATGCCCTGCTTGGCGAGCTTGTCCTCCAGTGCCTTTTTCGACGCCTTATAGAGCTTCATCGAGTCCGCGTAGCTGCTGGCGAGAAAAGGTACGCCGTCCAGGCCGAACAAGGCGTCCTCATTCTCGAAATTGACCAGCAGGATCTCGCCGGCTTGTGCTTGATTGCCCTGGACCGCACGCTTGATCTCGTTGGCCTTGAACAGCGATGCATTCGCGTGAACCGTGATCTTGAGCTTGCCGCCGGACGCGCGGTCGACGTCGGCGACGAACTGGGCGATGTTCTCGGTGTGAAAATTGGTCGCAGGATACGCGGTCGGCATGTCCCATTTGGTTTGCGCGCTCGCGGCCATCACGACCGACAATCCGAGCAAGGCTGCCAGCGTTCGAAAGCATTTCATCGGGGTTCTCCTGCGGTCCGAATAGGAAGCGGTCGGCCGGGCGGCACCACGCCGGGCGCCGTACGGCGCTACAGCGCATTTGTACCATATTTGGCAGCTCATCGGCAGAAGCGTGCTGGCGTTCAAAAAACAGTAGAATTTCACCGGGCGCGTATCGATGAAACCGTTCCCGTTCCTTCGCCGGCGAAACTTTGCACCCTATCTATTCCATGATCCCTCCGTTGTATCGATCGATAAAGGGCAGTCGAGCTGAACACTATTGCGATTCACCCTGACATGATCCATCCAGACGTAATCGGGCGCGCAGCCGAAATTCAACTCGAGTTTCAGCACGCCAAGCCGTTCCGCCATGTCGCAATCGACAATTTCCTGCTGTCAGAAAATTGCGAGTCGCTGCTCCGGGACTTTCCCGTTTTCGATGAAAAGCGTGCAGCGAACGAGCTTGGACTGATTGGCCGCAAAGCGGTTGTCGAACGGGTCTCGGATATAAGCCCGTTCTACAAAGGCTTCTACAAATACATCAATTCTGCGCCGTTCCTGGATGCCATGAGCAAACTCACCGGCATCCGCGACTTGATCGCGGACAAGACGCTTTTTGGCGGCGGTACGCACAATAACCTTAGCGGTCAGGGCCTCGATGTGCACATCGATTTCAACATCGACGAACGGAACATGCTGCACCGTCGCATCAACCTTCTAATTTATCTAAACAAGGAATGGGAAGAAGCATGGGGAGGGGCGATCGAGCTGCATTCGGATCCATATAACGCGACCACGAACGAGACCGCAAGCTTCCTTCCGCTATTCAACCGGGCGGTCATCTTCGAGACCAACGAATATTCGTGGCACGGATTTCAGCGCATCGCGCTCCCACCGGACAAGCAACATCTGTCACGCAAATCGTTCTCCATCTACCTGTACACGAAGGACCGGCCTGCCGAGGAAGTCTTGGCGCCGCACACCACGTTCTATGTTCCGCAGCCGCTTCCCGACAATCTTCG
>DASZZK010000540.1:0-2420 GCA_035544975.1 Casimicrobiaceae bacterium
TTGTCGGTGCTCGGCATCTTTGCCGCGCCGTGGCTGGTCTATCTCCTGGCCGGTGGCTTCGTCAGGACGCCGGGGAAGGTCGAGCTCACCGCGGAGCTCATCCGGATCATGTTCCCTTACGTTTTTTTCATATCGCTGGTGTCGCTCGCCGGTGGCGTGTTGAACGTGCACCAGCGTTTCGCGATTCCCGCCTTCACGCGGGTGCTGCTCAATGTCTCGATCATTGGCGCGACGATCTTCGTCGCTCCCTACTTTGATCCGCCGATTGTCGCTCTGGCCTGGGGTGTGGCGGTCGGCGGCGTGGCACAGCTCACACTTCAGATCGTTCCGCTCGCGCGCCTGGCGATGCTGCCGCGCCCGCGATTCGACTGGCGCGACGAGGGCGTGCGCCGGGTTTTGCGGGCCATGGGTCCCGCCGTGCTGGGCGTTTCCGCGGCGCAGATTTCCACCCTGATCAATACTCAGCTCGCAGCGTATCTTGGCGATGGACGGATCTCCTGGATCACCTACGCCGACCGCCTGATGGAATTCCCCAGCGCGATGCTCGGCGTCGCATTGGGGACGGTACTGCTGCCCAGCCTCGTCAAGCATCACCACGACGCAAACGAAGAGCAGTATCGCTCGCTGCTCGATTGGGGCCTGAGGCTGACGTTCCTGCTGGCGCTACCGGCGGCGCTTGCGCTCGCGCTCCTTGCCGTACCGTTGATCTCGACCCTGTATCAGTACGGACGCTTTACGCCCAACGATGTGTGGCAGACGCGCGATGCGCTGTTAGGCTACAGCGTAGGACTCATCGGCCTCATCGCCGTCAAGATTCTGGCGCCCGGCTTTTATGCGCGGCAGGATATGAAAACGCCGGTGAAGATTGCGTTCCTGACCGTGCTGGTCACTCAGCTCCTGGCGGTAACGCTGATGTTTCAGATCGGCCACGCCGGCCTTACGCTGGCGACCTCGCTCGGCGCGTGCCTGAATGCAACGCTGCTCTTCCTGGCCATGCGCCGCCGCGGCATCTATGTGCCGCAGCGCGGGTGGCCGCTCTTCCTCGGCCGTGTCGCCGTCGCACTGGCGGTGTTGGGCGGCGTGTTGTGGTGGGCGTCGGGAAACGAAGGTTTCTGGGTTACGGCAAGCCTGTGGGTCAAGGTCGGGCGACTGTCGCTGGTAATAGTCGCCGGTGCGCTGGCGTATTTCGCGGCGCTATGGCTGGTCGGGTTCCGCTTTGCCGATTTCAACCGGCGCGAGCATCACTAGCGTTCAGATCGTCGCAGATCCGTTGCGGTCATTCCGACAGAGTGATCACGACTCGCTCCGACGGCCTCAGCGGCCCGCCTGCTGCCGCATCGGCACCCTCAACGGTTCCGGAACAGACTCAAATCGAACCGCGACTGCCCGCTGATGAGCAATTCCGCCAGCATTTCGCCGATCACGCTCGAAAACTTGAAACCGTGCCCAGAGCACGGACTCGCAATCATCACTTGCGGCTGTTCCGGATGCCGGTCGATCCAGAAATGTTCATCCGGCGTGTTCGTGTACGTGCATACCTCCGCTGAACGCAATGCGCCATCCGCGTCGGGCAGAAACTGCCGCACCAGTTCGCGGATCGCCGCAAGCTCCGCGTCGCTGACTTCGCGACGAATTTGATCCGGGTCGGCGATCTCGCCCGCATGATGGCGAGCGACCTTCACGCCGCTGCCGAGGTCGGGAAATCCGTAAAAAAAGTTCTGCGGCGTTGTTTCCCACAAATGGATCGGACACCGTACCGGCTCGAAGGTCTCGGGGTGCGCGCGAGGCGCAAACCGGTACACGACTTGCCGCTCGACGGAGAACGGCAGATTCAACTCCGGCACGAGCGAACCAATCCAGCCTCCCGCCGTCAGCAGCAGTTGGCCGGCGCGGTATTCGCCCTGGCCCGTGACAACGCGCACGCCATCGCCGTCACTTGTCCAGCGCACCACCGGCTCGTCATAGCGAAGCGTTGAGCCATACGCTTTCGCCAGCGCGAGGTGCGCGCCGACACAGGCTTCGGGAAAAAGAATTCCCGCGCGCGGTTCCCACAGCGCGACCATATCATCGGCTGGCCGTAACGCGGGAAACCGCGTCGGCACTTCGGTCGACGTCAGCAACTCGTACGGGAGCTGATGTTGTTCCGCACTGCGTCGCGCGCCGCTCACCAGCACGCCGTCGGGCCGGCCGATCATAAGCCCGCCCGTGATACGCAGCAGGTCACGCCCGGACAAGCGTTCCAGTTCGGTCCAGAGCTCATACGCCCGCTGCACGAGCGGCACATACAGCGGATGCTCGAAGTACGCCTCTCGGATGATGCGCGTCTGGCCGTGCGAAGAGCCGTACGAATGCGGCGGCGTGAAACGATCCAGCCCGAGGACTCTTCGGCCGCTCCTCGCGAGGTGAAACGCGGCGGCGCT
>DASZZK010000541.1:0-9821 GCA_035544975.1 Casimicrobiaceae bacterium
GGCATCAGCACGCCAGCGGCCGATAAGGACGCGAGCGCGCCGAGTTGCTGCACGAACCGACGCCGGGTAGTCATGGTCTCTCCTCCAAGGGGCTACGTCTTTATAGTCGGCAGATGTTAGCAGCGGCGCCGCGTTCCGTCATCATGAGGACATCCGCGAATGGCTCAGCCGCTTGGGGCACCGAGCTACCTCGGCCGCTATCGCTTAGGCGCGTGCCCGCAGCTTGAAGCGTTGGATCTTGCCGGTCGCCGTCTTCGGCAGCTCGGCCACGAATTCGATCCAGCGCGGGTACTTGAACGGCGCGAGGCGCGCCTTGACGTGTTCCTGCAACTCGACTGCCAGCGCCGGCGCCCCCGTCAGCCCCGGTTTGAGCACGACGAAGGCCTTGGGCTTGATCAGCTCGCTCTCGTCGGCATGGCCGACGACCGCTGCTTCGAGCACTGCTCCGTGCGTGGCGAGCGCCGCTTCGACTTCGAACGGCGAAACGTAAACGCCGCCGACCTTGAGCATGTCGTCGGAGCGGCCGCAATAGGTGTAATAGCCGTCGCGATCGACGGTATATTTGTCCCCGCTCTTGGTCCACGGCCCGAGAAAGGTGGCGAGGCTTCTCTCCCGGTTGTTCCAGTAGTAGGGCGAGCTGGTGGGCCCGCTGACCTGCAGCTCGCCGATCTCGCCGGGCGCAGCATCGTTGCCGCCCTCGTCGATGATGCGCAGCGCGTATCCGGGTACCGGCTTGCCCGTGGTGCCATAGCGAACTTCGCCCTGGCGATTCGAGAGAAAAATATGCAAGAGCTCGGTCGAACCCAGGCCGTCCAGAATGTCGACACCGGTGCGCTCATGCCAGCGTTTGCCGAGATCCGCCGGCAGCGCTTCACCGGCGGACACGCAGCGGCTGAGCGCGAGCGATTCGCGCGCCGGAAAATCGGCGCTCGCGAGGAGCGCCGCATAGAGCGTGGGCACACCGTAAAAGATCGTCGGACGGTGCTCGGTCAGGCGCTTGAACACGGCGGCCGGCGTCGGCCGCTCGGCCATGAGCAAGGCCGTTGCCCCGACGGCAAGCGGAAACGTGAGCGCGTTGCCGAGCCCATAGGCAAAAAATAGTTTTGCCGCCGAAAAAACGACATCATTCGGGCCGATACCCAGAATGGGCCTGGCGTAGAGCTCCGCCGTGTGAATCAGATCCGAATGCAGGTGCACCGCGCCCTTCGGATTGCCGGTCGAGCCCGACGAATAGAGCCAGAAGCAGACGTCGTCGGCGGTCGTCGGCGCCGCGGAGGCATCGCTCGATTCATGGCCGATCCAGTCCTCGAAACGCAGTCCACGCAGCTCCGCGTCCGACTTTCCGGACACGATCAGGTGCTCGAGCTCTCGCAGCTTCGCCTTCAGGGGTTCCACCATCGGCAGCAACGGCGCCGAAACGATGACCGCGCGGGCGCGGCTGTCGGAAATCAGGTATTCGTATTCGGCCGCAGTGAGCAGTGTGTTGCACGGAATCGGCACTACGCCTGCCTTGATGGCGCCAAGAAAGGCTACGGGAAAATCGATGGTGTCGTGCAGCAGCAGGACGACACGATCCTCCATGCGCATGCCGAGCCGTCGCCAGGCGTTGGCGCAGCGGTTGACGCGCTCGGCGAGCTCGCGGTAGGTATATCGATTTGCATCGTCGATGAAGGCGATGCGCTCACCGCGCCCTGCAAGCAGATTGCGCTCGACCAGATCGAGCGCAGCGTTGTAGTCGCGCGGAATGTGGATGTGCGGCGGCGAGACCGTGTGGTCCGCGCTTGCGAATTGGAGAGCGTCAGCGGCCATGGCCCGCGCTCCGACCGGTGGCCGGAAGGTGGTCACGAGCGTCGACGGTCAAGGTCATGACTTCAACGGGTGCAAGGCGGCATCCTGAGACGCAGCAGCCTCAGCGTCGAGCTGCTTGCGGACTTCGGCGATCCACTCCGGAAACCATTCCAGTGCAACGTCTTCGGGAAGCGTCCCACCGCTTGCGTTGTGCTCGAATACCGGTCCAAATCGCGTCGCGCCCAAGCCGCCAAGCGCCTCGTCGAAACGCTTGCCGCCGAAGCAAAATGTTCCCACGTGGGTGCTGTCACCTAGCGCAAAGACACCGTATCGGACACCCGAAAGATCCGGCCGGGAAGAAAGCAGATCGGCGTAAAGTGCCTTGGCATTGTCGGGCACCTCGCCCTGGCCGTACGTCGACGTGCAGATCAGAAAAATGCCGGGTCGCTCGAACACGCGATGGTCGAGCCCGTCCATGAGCGTGAGCTCTATCGCGACGTTTTCATCGCCGAACGCGAGCTCCAGCTCCTGCGCAACGAGCTCTGCGGTGCCGGTCATGGTGCCGACGAGGATATGAAGCTTGATCGCCAAGGGAAGCGCGGAGGGTGCGGCGTCGTGCACTATACGACATTCGCCGGTACCATGATGGCCTGCCCCGCGCTATCCGGCGAGAGCGCCAGCTACCGCCGTACCCGAAGCGAAAGCTGACGCATTTCGAAGAGCCGCCGGACCGGCCCGGGACGATTTCCCGACGGCGGCAAGCGAGAAGACGAATGGTGACTTTCGATACGCATCCCGACCGCTACGCCCACTGGCGGCTGAAGGTCGAAGTCCCGGTCGCGACGCTCACGCTCGACGTCGACGAGGATCGCGGCCTGCAGCCGGGCTATAAGCTCAAGCTCAACTCCTACGATCTGGGCGTCGACATCGAGCTCGCCGACGCCCTGCAGCGTTTGCGCTTCGAGCATCCGGCGGTGCGCTGCCTGGTGCTCACCAGCGGCAAGGAGCGCATGTTCTGTTCCGGCGCTAACATCTACATGCTGGGTCAGTCGTCACATGCGTGGAAGGTCAACTTCTGCAAATTCACCAACGAGACGCGCAATGGCTTCGAGGACGCCAGCCGGCATTCCGGCTTGAAATCCATTGCCGCGCTGAACGGCACCACGGCGGGAGGCGGCTACGAGCTGGCACTCGCCTGCGATGAAATCCTGATGGTCGACGACCGCTCTTCCACCGTCAGCCTGCCCGAGGTCCCGCTGCTGGGCGTACTGCCGGGAACGGGCGGGCTTACGAGGCTCGTCGACAAGCGCAAGGTTCGCCGCGATCTTGCCGACGTGTTTTGCACGACCATCGAGGGTGTGCGCGCCGATCGCGCCATCGAATGGGGCTTGGTCGACGCCACAGCCAAACCCAAGGAGTTCGCGAATGCACTGGCGGGGCGAACGAGCGCCTTGGCCAACGCAAGTGGGGTTCAGGTCAGCGAAAAGGGCATTGTGCTCAATCCGTTGCAGCGCCGCATCGACGCGAGCGGCCTGCATTATCCGAACCTCGATGTGATCTTCGATCGTGCCGCGCGAAACGCGACGTTCACCTTGCGCGCGCCGTCCACTCTCGGCCCCAAGCATCCAGACGCGATCGTCGCCGCCGGCGACCGATGGTGGCCGCTGGCTGCCGCGCGCGAGCTCGACGACGCGATCCTGCTGTTGCGGACCAACGAGGGCGAGCTCGGCACCTGGGTGTTGCGCACCGAGGGCGACCCCGCGGTCGTACTCGCCGTCGACGGCGTCCTGGAGACGCACGGCGAGCATTGGCTGGTTCGCGAAACCATCGGGCTGTGGCGGCGCACCTTGTCGCGGCTGGACGTCTCGTCGCGCAGCGTCTTCGCGCTGATCGATCGCGGCTCCTGTTTCGCGGGCACCTTGTTCGAGCTTGCGCTGGCCGCCGATCGCAGCTACATGCTTGCGCCCAGCGACCCTGCTGACCGTGAAGCGGCCGCCTCGCCGCCGGCGATCGCGTTGTCGGCGATGAATGGCGGCGCCTATCCGATGGCACACGGCCGGACGCGGCTCGCCAATCGCTTTTGCGTCGAGACACTGCTCCCGAGTCCCATGGGCAAGCTCTTGTCGGCGCGCGAGGCGCGAGACGCCGGCCTGGTGACCGCCACGCCGGACGATATCGATTGGGACGACGAGATCCGTCTCGCGCTCGAGGAGCGCGCCAGCCTTTCCCCGGACGCGCTGACGGGGATGGAGGCGAGTCTCAGGTTCGCCGGCACCGAGACCATGCAGGCGCGCATCTTCGGCCGGCTCGCCGCATGGCAGAACTGGGTCTTCCAGCGCCCGAACGCGGTCGGCGAATCGGGCGCGCTCAAGGTTTTCGGCAGCGGTTCCCGCGCCAAATTCGATTGGGAACGTGTTTAGCGTCAGACGCATCCGATGACGATCAACTACAGCGAAAAGATTCCGAACAACGTCAACCTGGCCGGCGATCGCACGCTGCAGCGCGCGCTCGAGCACTGGCAGCCTCGGTTCGTGGAATGGTGGCGCACCATGGGCCCCTCCGATTTCGCCTCGGCCGACGTGTATCTGCGTACCGCGGTGGGTGTCGACGCCGCGGGCTGGGCCTCGTACGGGCAGGTGCGGATGCCGGACTACCGCTGGGGAATTTTTCTGGCGGACGCCAAGCCGAACCGCACCATCGGCTTTGGCGATGAATACGGTCAGCCGGCATGGCAGCAGGTGCCAGGCGAATACCGCTCGCCGCTTCGCCGGCTGATCGTTACTCAGGGCGACACCGAGCCCGCATCGGTGGAGCAGCAGCGGCTGCTCGGGCATACCTGCCCGTCGCTCTACGATCTGCGCAACCTGTTCCAGATCAATGTCGAGGAGGGTCGCCATCTGTGGGCGATGGTGTACCTCCTGCACGCCTACTTCGGGCGCGATGGCCGCGAAGAGGCCGAGGCGCTGCTCGGGCGGCACTCGGGCGACCCCGACAAGCCCCGCATCCTGGGGACGTTCAATGAACCGGTCACCGACTGGCTGTCGTTTTTCATGTTCACCTATTTCACCGACCGCGACGGCAAGTACCAATTGAAGAGCCTTGCCGAGTCGGCGTTCGACCCTCTCGCGCGCACCACGCAGTTCATGCTCACCGAGGAGGCGCATCACATGTTCGTCGGTGAGACCGGATTGTCGCGGGTGATCAAGCGCACGCTGGAAGTGATGGCCGAGCTCGGGACCGACGATTCGTTGGCGGTGCGCAATGCCGGAGCGGTCGACCTTCCGACCTTCCAGCGCTATCTCAATTTCTGGTTCTCGTCGTCGCTGGACCTGTTCGGCTCGGAAATGTCGTCCAATGCGGCGTCCAGTTTTGCGACCGGCCTGAAAGGGAGGCCCGACGAGGCGCAATACGACGAGCATCGTTGCGTCGACTCGGTCTTTGCATTGATGACGCCGGCGCCGGATGGGCGCATCAAGAACGAAGATGTGCCGATGCGCAACGCCATGAACGAAGTATTGCGTACCTCCTACGTTCGCGATTGCGAGTTGGGCTTGAAGCGCTGGAACCGCCAGCTCGAGCGCAGCGGCATCGCTTTTCGCCTGGCACTCCCGTCATCGCGCTTCAATCGCACCATCGGAGTCTGGTCCGCGACATCGTGCGATCTCGCGGGCAATATCATTACGGCCGAAGAGTTCGCGCGCAGGAAGGACGAGCGCTTGCCTTCCGGCGGCGACCGCGAATTCGTAAAGAGCCTGATGCAACGCGTGGTCGATCCGGCCCGGATGGCCGGGTGGATCGCGCCGCCCGAGCGCGGCATCAACAGCCTGCCCATCGACTACCAGTACGTGCGCCTGTAGCATCCCAATTAGGTGCAGCATCCTCCGGTGCGTACCGGTTCGGTGCGGCGATCCTTCGACACAAGCCTGCGCTACACTCGCGTCATGAGACGGGTGGCCGACCCATCACTCGATTCCAGCTTGCTGCCGGGCGCCTGGCGCGCGCAGCTCGATCTTGGCTACCGGCGCGATGGCGAGCGCACGGTGCTCACCACGCGCGCCCACCAGGGACCGCTGGTCGTGCAGAAGTCGCTGTATCCGGAAGGCGATGCGGTGTGCCAGAACGTCATCATCCATCCGCCGGGCGGCATCGTCGGCGGCGATATGCTGGCCGTCAATGTCGATGCCGGTCCGCGCACGCATGCGCAATTGACGACGCCGGGTGCGGCCAAGTGCTACCGCTCGGGCGGCGCATTTGCGCGCCAACACATCACCTTGCGTGTCGCGCGTGATGCCGTTCTGGAATGGCTTCCGCAGGAGACGATCGTCTTCGACGCATCGAAGATCGAGCTCGAGCTCGCGATAGATCTCGTCGATGATGCGCGGTTCCTGGGCTGGGATGTCGTTTGTCTTGGCCGCACCGCCGCAGGCGAGCGCTTCGATCGCGGCGCCTTGCGCCAGCGTCTCACGCTCACGCGCGACGGCACTCCGACCTTTGCCGAGCGGGTGGTGTTGCATGGCGGTGCGCCGCTGCTGACATCGCCGGTGGGCTTGCAGGGCAACCCCGTGTTTGGCACATTCCTTGCGGCGGCGCCCATCGTCACCCATGCAATGCTGGAGTCGTGCCGACAGGTCCTGCCGATGGCGGGCGAGGGTGCGGTGACTCGATTGCCGGGCGTGCTGATCGCGCGTTATCGCGGAGCATCCGCGGCAGCGGCACGGCAGTATTTCGTCGAGCTTTGGCGGAAGCTTCGCCCCGCGTTGGCGCTTCGTGCCGCGGTACCGCCGCGGATCTGGGCCACCTGACAAAGATCGCGACGCCGATGGAATTGACACCGAGGGAACGCGACAAGCTGCTGCTCTTCACCGCGGCGCTCCTTGCCGAGCGGCGTCTCGCGCGCGGCGTTCGCCTGAATTATCCCGAGGCGATCGCGTACATCAGCGCCGCGATTCTGGAAGGCGCGCGCGACGGGCGCTCGGTCGCCGAGATGATGAGTTACGGCACGACGCTGCTCGATCGCGCGCAGGTGCAAGACGGCGTCGCGGAAATGATTCCGGAGATTCAGGTCGAGGCCACGTTTCCCGACGGCACCAAGCTGGTCACCGTGCACCATCCGATCCCATGATTCCCGGTGAAATTTTCGCGCAGGAGGGAGAGATCGAGCTCAATGCCGGCCGGTCCACGATCACCTTGACCGTCGCCAACACGGGCGACCGGCCGATTCAGGTCGGCTCGCACTATCACTTCGCGGAAACCAACCGTGCGCTCGCGTTCGATCGTGCGGCGGCGCGAGGCTTTCGTCTCAACATCGCCGCCGGAACGGCGGTGCGATTCGAGCCGGGGCAGGAGCGAAGTGTCGAGCTGGTCGCGTTCGCCGGAGAGCGCGTCGTCTACGGTTTCACCGGCGCGGTCATGGGACCCCTCGGGCCCGAATTGGAAATCCCGCGGCAGTCGACCGCCAAGCATGTTGATCGCGGCGCGAAGCGATGAAGATCGGCCGCCGCGCCTATGTCGAAATGTTCGGACCCACGACCGGCGATCGGGTGCGTCTTGCCGACACCGAGCTCGTGATCGAGGTCGAGAAGGACTTCACGGTCTACGGTGAGGAAGTCAAATTTGGCGGCGGCAAGGTCATTCGCGACGGCATGGGGCAGAGCCAGCGGATGTCGAAGGATTGCGCCGACACGGTGATTACCAACGCTCTCGTGATCGACTGGTGGGGCATCGTCAAATGCGACATCGCGATCAAGGCGGGCAGGATTGCCGGCCTCGGCAAGGCCGGCAATCCGGACATCCAGCCGGGGGTCGACATCGTCATCGGCGCGGGGACGGAAATCATCGCCGGCGAGGGGCTAATCGTGACCGCGGGAGGCGTCGACACTCACATCCACTTCATCTGCCCGCAGCAAATCGACGAGGCGCTGATGTCGGGCGTCACGACAATGATTGGCGGCGGGACCGGTCCCGCGACTGGCACCTTCGCGACCACGTGCACGCCGGGCCCGTGGCACATACACCGCATGCTCGAGGCCGCCGAAGGCTTCCCGATGAATCTCGGTTTTCTCGGCAAAGGCAACGCGAGCCTCACGCCGCCTCTGGTCGAGCAGATCGAGGCCGGCGCCATGGGCCTCAAGCTGCACGAGGATTGGGGCACGACGCCGGCGGCGATCGACGCGGCTTTGAAAGTCGGCGACTCGATGGACGTCCAGGTGTCGATCCATACCGATACGCTCAACGAGTCCGGCTTCGTCGAGACGACCTTGAACGCGATCGGCGGCCGCACCATTCACACCTATCACACCGAGGGCGCCGGCGGCGGTCACGCGCCGGACATCATCAGGGCGTGCGGAGAGCCCAATGTGCTGCCCTCGTCGACCAACCCGACACGGCCTTACACAGTCAACACCATCGACGAGCATCTGGACATGCTCATGGTCTGCCATCACCTCGACCCGGCGATCGCGGAAGATATCGCCTTTGCCGAATCGCGCATTCGGCGCGAGACGATCGCCGCCGAGGATATGCTTCACGATCTGGGCGCGTTTTCGATGATCTCGTCGGACTCGCAGGCGATGGGACGGGTGGGTGAAGTCATCATCCGGACGTGGCAAACGGCGCACAAGATGAAAATGCAACGCGGCTGGCTCGCGCCGGCGCAATCGGCGTCGCCCGCGCCGCTTCACGGCGGCGATGGCGGACTCGCCTGCCAGGAAGACTCGCGCAACGACAATTTTCGGGTCAAGCGCTATATCGCCAAGTACACCATCAACCCGGCGATCGCCAACGGCATCGGGCACGTTGTCGGGTCGATCGAAGCGGGCAAGTTCGCCGATCTCGTGTTGTGGAAGCCCGCATTCTTCGGCGTCAAGCCGTCGCTGATCGTGAAGGGCGGGATGATTGCCGCGGCGGCGATGGGAGACCCGAATGCCTCGATTCCGACCCCCCAGCCGGTGCATTACCGGCCCATGTTCGGCGCGTTCGGCAAGGCGCTCACGACCTCGGTAACGTTCGTCTCCCAGGCCGCGCTCAACGGCGGCGCGATCGACAAGTTGGGACTGACCAAGCCGCTCGTGCCCGTCTCCAACACCCGCAAGCTCGGCAAGCGCGATATGAAGCTCAACGACACTCTCCCGGCGGTCGAGGTCGATCCCGAAACCTATGCGGTGCGCGCCGACGGCGTGCTGCTGACGTGCGAACCGGCCACGGTGCTTCCGATGGCGCAGCGCTACTTCCTGTTTTGACATGATGATCGTGCACCACCGTGCTCCGTCAGCGGCAAGGGCCGACGATACCCTGACGCTGCCGTTCGAGCAGCGGTGCAAGAGTCGGTTGCGTACCAGGCTCGAGAGTGGCGAGGAAGTAGGGCTCTTTCTCGAGCGCGGAACGATCCTGCGCGGTGGTGAATGCCTGGCGGCGGACGATGGACGAGTCGTGCGCGTAGCGAGCGCCGCGGAAGATCTGATGGAGGTGCGCGCGGGTGACGCGCAGTCGCTGGCGAGAGCGGCTTACCATCTCGGCAATCGCCACACGCCGATCCAGATCGGCGATGGATGGCTACGCTTTGCCGCCGATCATGTCCTGGCGGAGATGCTACGCGGTCTCGGCGTCGAGACATCCGCGTTGGCCGCGCCTTTCGAGCCCGAGCCCGGCGCGTACGCCGCGGGCCATCACCAGCACTCCGGCGAAGCGAAGCATGCCGGCGTGATCCACGATTTTGCGCTTCGCCCGCGAAAGCGATCATGAAAGACAGGCAGGTGATCGATCCGGCGATGGGTCCAACGATGGCGCTGGTTCGACTGCTGCAACTCGCAAGTCCGGCGTTGCCGATCGGGGCCTACAGTTATTCGCAGGGGCTCGAGTGGGTGGTCGAGGCAGGCACGGTGCACGATTCGGCAACGGCGGCAACGTGGATCGGCGATCTTCTCGACTACGTCGTAGCGCCGGGCGAAGCCGCCGTGGCGTGGAGGCTGCTGGACGCCGCCGAGCGGCGCGACTGGCACGCCTTCGGCAAGTGGGACACGTGGTTCCGCGCGTCA
>DASZZK010000542.1:0-1994 GCA_035544975.1 Casimicrobiaceae bacterium
ACGGCGCGGTGGAGCGCACCGACAGCCGCCACAACGGCGCGCGGCACGCGACCTGGAAGAAATCATGCTGCTGTTCGCGTATGGCGCGCCAGAACCCCGGGGCGTCTTCGGTTTCCTCGCCTCCCAGGCGACCCTGGGCGGCGCTTACGGCGCTCAAGGCGCCCGACAGCCGCACGTAAAGACGGTCGCCGAGCCAGCAGCTCGCCGACAGCGGCAGCGGCAACGCGCTCCACTCGTTGATCTTGCGCAGTGCGTCGTCGACCGGCAGGTCGAACGCAAGCGTCTTCTCTGCCCGCGGCAAAGGCATGCACTTCAAAGACGCTTCGAGGATGATGCCCAGCGTGCCCAGCGAGCCGGCGATGAGTCGCGAGACATCGAACCCGGCAACGTTCTTCATGACCCGGCCACCGAACGAAAGTTCATCGCCCCGACCGTCCAACACCCTCACGCCGAGCATGTGATCGCGAACCGCGCCTCCATGCGGGCGCCGCGGGCCGGACAAGCCGGCGGCGATGCAACCGCCGAGCGTCGCATCGGCGCCAAAATGCGGCGGTTCGAACGCGAGCATCTGACCGCGCTCGGCAAGCGCGTGCTCGATTTCCGTGAGCCGCGTGCCGCAACGGGCGGTAATAACCAGCTCGGTCGGGTCATAGTCCTGGATCCCTGAATACGCAGTAGTGCCGAAAATGCTACCGACGAGCTGATGGCCGTAGAAATCCTTGCTGCCTCCGCCGACGATGCGCAAAGGCTCGTTGCCGGCGGCAGCGGCGCGTACACGATCGCGCCAGGCGCCGATAAGGTCGCTCATTCGAAGCGCATTCCATTCACTGCTGCTGTCCCTGCATCACTGGAGCATCGAAGCGGGCGATATGCTCGGACTCGCGCATCGCGTCCGCGAGCCATTCCTGCATCGCCGGCAGCGCGACCAGATGCCGTTGATACGCCGCGCAGTCTTCTGCGAGCGCGACGCCATAGCGCTGGAACCGGAACGCGACCGGGCAATAGAACGCGTCGACAATGCCAAACGAGCCGCAAAGAAAATCACCGCCCCGACCGAAGCGCTGCCGGCCCTCGCGCCAAATGGCGCTGATGCGTTCGATCTCGGCCGCCACGGCGGGGGAAGGAACGCGCGTCTCGGAGAGCCGCAGATTCATGCCGAGCTCGTTCCGCAGATTGCTGAATCCGGAGTGCATCTCTGCCGTGGCCGAACGCGCCCAGGCGCGCGCTATGCTGTCGGCGGGCCACAATCCAGGGTGGCGCTCGGCAAGGTATTCCGCGATCGCCAGCGAATCCCATACCACCACCGAGCCTTCGTGCAGGCATGGAACCTTCGCCGACGGAGAGTGAGACCGGATTCGAGCGCTCGACCCGGCCTCGTAAAGCGGCAGGCGTTGCTCGCGAAACGGGATGCCGGCCGTCTTCATCAGCACCCATGCGCGCAGCGACCAGGTCGAGTAGTTCTTGTTGCCGATGTAAAGCGTATACATGCGCGAGTCACGTGCCCCATGGCGAAGCGCAGTCGCCGGCGGTCGCCGATCGGAGCGGCGTTCTTGGACCGGTGCCACTCATAGCGGAACGGTCTTGCCGGGGTTCATGATGTCGCGCGGGTCGAGCGCGCGCTTGATCATTCGCATCAGATCGACCGCTTCGCCGTGCTCCTGCGCCAGAACGTCCAGCTTGTGCCAGCCGATGCCGTGCTCGCCGGTGCAGGTGCCGCCCATCGAGATCGCGCGCATGCTGACACCCTTGGCCAGCGCCTCCGCGCGTTCGCGCTGCGCGGGATCGGCACCGTCGAACAGAACGACGAGATGGAAGTTCCCGTCGCCGACATGTCCCAGAATGGGCGCCGTCAAACCGCTCTTCTCGACGTCGACCTTGGTCTCGAGGATGCAATCGGCAAGCCTCGAAATCGGGACGCAGGCATCGGTGGCAAAACTGGTCATGCCCGGCTTGAATGCCAGCGCGGCGTAATACGCGTCGTGACGAGCCTTCCA
>DASZZK010000543.1:0-3124 GCA_035544975.1 Casimicrobiaceae bacterium
TTCCGTTGATGCCCGCCGCCGAGCCTTCGGCGATGTCCTTGTCGATCGCAGCGCGATACTTGTCCGAGTCGACGCAGGCCTGAAACTTGGGCACGTCCAGCGACGCCGACTTCGCGTATCCGCCAAGCTTGTCTGCCTGAAGCTGATCCGCGTTGACGATCATCGTGTGCCGCAGTTCCCAGAACTTGCCCTGCTCGGCCGCACAACGCGCCGCCGTGGCGCCGCGCCGCGCATTTTCGTGGAACGGCAGCGGAAAGTCGCGGCTGATGTAACGAACCTTGCCGGTGTCGACGAAGTTGGTTTTGATCTGCGCAAACGAGTCGTTGTGGTAGCGCTGGCAGAACGGGCACTGGTAATCGGTGTACTCGACCAGGACCAGCGGCGCGTTTTCCTTGCCGACCGAGAAGCCGCCGGACGGGAAGGCCATGCTTACCTTGTCGTCGACCGGCGCGGGGGCCGCGGGTTGCGCTGGAGCTGCCGGACGCGTCTCGAGCGTCTTGCGTATGGCTTTCAGCTCGTCGAGGATCTGCTGTGCCTGATCCTGCGTAATGCCCTGTGCACGCGCCATCGAAACGCCACCCAAAAGGGTCGCGGCCACGGCCAGAGCGGTCAGGGTGCGAAGCAATCTGATTTTCATGGTCGACCAATCCTGTAAGTTCGGGAAATCCCGGTTCGAAGGCTCCACACGGGGCGAACACGCCGTCAGCGCAGAGATTGGACAGCATCATAGGGCTTTGCCGGGTCCTTGGCGCCACGGACCGATTAGAGGTAACCGAGGAGGAACAAACGGTTAGCTGCAGTCTGCCGGCGCCGGCGCCGGGTGGAAGCGGGCACCGGGCCAAGCTGTTTTCTACGCCGCCGGTGCTCGGGCACGGCAAGACTCATGTTTGCCGCGGCCACAAGATCATCTGCGTGCAGCGAAACAGCGCGATTCGCCGCCCGCTTGCCTGATCGGTGACCAGCGCGTCCCACACCTGCGTGGCCCTGCCGAGATGGGCGGGCGTCGCGACGCAAACGATGGTCCCGTTGCGCGTCGTGCCAAGGAAGTTGCTCTTCAGCTCGATGGTAGTGAAGTTCTCCGCGCCGGGCGGCAGGTGTGCGATACAGCCGTAGCCGCACGCGGTATCCGCGAGCGCGATCACCGTTGCCGCGTGCAGGTACCCATTGGGTGCCAAGAGCTCGTCGCGAATGTCGAGCTCGGCGCTGACGCGATTCTCGACAACCTCGGTAAAACGGACGCCGATCAAGCCCGGGAGGTAACCCTCGCCGCGGCTCAGGAATTTGTCCAGCGTGGCTTCCGGGCGCAGCGCCATGACCGATGTTCTCGCTGGATTTCCCTAAAGCCGCTTCTCGACCCAGCTCTTGACGCTGGCCAGCGCCGCCGGCAGGCCGGCTGGATCGGTTCCACCTGCCTGCGCCATGTCCGCTCTCCCGCCGCCTTTGCCTCCGACCTGTGTCGCCACGTGATTGACCAGGTCGCCCGCCTTGATTCTGCCCGTCAGGTCCGACGTCACGCCGGCAATCAGCGTCACCTTGGTGCCGTCGGTCGAGCCGAGCACGATCGCGGCGCTCTTGAACCTGCCCTTGAGCTGATCCATGGTGTCCCGCAGTACCTTGGCGTCTGCGCCATCGATGGTCGCGGCCAGAACCTGCGCGCCATTGACTTCGACCGCCTGGGACGCGAGATCGCCGCCCTGACTCGAGGCGAGCTTGCCTTTGAGACGCGCGAGTTCCCTTTCGAGTGTCTTGGTGCTATCGAGAAGCTGCTGAATCTTCGCGGTGACTTCCGCAGGAGGCGCCTTGAGCGCCTGGGCAGCATCGTTGAGTCGTCTTTCGAGCTGATGCGTGTGCGCAAGCGCGGCCTCGCCGGTTACCGCTTCGACCCGGCGGATGCCGGCGGCAACGCCGGACTCGGAGACGATCTTGAAGTAACCGATATCTCCCGTGCGCTGAACGTGCGTGCCGCCGCACAGCTCGGTCGAAAAGTCGCCCATGCTCAGAACGCGCACCTCGTCCCCATATTTCTCGCCGAAAAGCGCCATCGCGCCGGCCTTGATCGCGTCGTCGTAGGACATGAGCCGGGTCTCGACGGCGTAATTGGCCCGGATCGCGCGGTTGACCAGCGCGTCAACGGTGCGGATTTCTTCCTCGGTCATCGGCTGCGTGTGCGAGAAATCGAATCGTGTGCGTTCGGCGTCGACCAGCGAGCCTTTTTGCTGCACATGATCGCCCAGGACCTTGCGCAACGCGGCGTGCATCAGGTGCGTCGCCGAATGATTGAGCGCCGCACGCTCGCGCGTGTGGGCGTCCACCTGGGCGCTGACGATGTCGCCCACACGAAGCTCTCCGGTCTTCACCTCTCCGTGATGGCCGATGACGTCGGGCTGGATCTTTTGCGCGTCGCGCACCGCAAACAGCGTCAGACAGACACCGCTCTTGGTGAGCTCGCCGCGGTCTCCGACCTGGCCACCCGACTCGGCATAAAAGGGAGTGCGATCGAGCACGACGATGCCTTCCTGCCCGGCGCTTAGCGCATCGACCGAAGTGCCGTCGCGGAATAGCGCGGTGACGCGACCTTCCGCAGAAAGCGTCTTGTAACCGTCGAACACCGTCTTTGCACCCGAGTACGGCAGCGCTCCGCCCGCCTTGAACGTCGACGCGGCACGCGCGCGTTCGCGCTGTTTGTCCATCGCCGCGTCGAATCCCGCCTGGTCGACGGTAAAGCCTCGTTCGCGGCACACGTCGGCGGTCAGGTCCAGCGGAAACCCGAAAGTATCGTAGAGCGTGAACGCGGTTTCGCCGGGCAGCATTTTGGAGCCGGCTTTATCGGCGTCGGCGAGCGCGCCTTCGAGCACCTTCATTCCATGCTCGAGGGTTTCAGCGAAGCGCTCTTCTTCTGTCTTGAGGACGCGCATTACGTAGTCCTGCTTCAGCGGCAGTTCCGGATAGGCGTCGCCCATCAAGCGCGACAACTCCGGCACCAGCTGGTTGAAGAAAGGCGATTTCTGGCCCAGCTGGTAGCCGTGACGGATGGCGCGGCGGATGATACGCCGCAGCACGTAGCCGCGACCTTCGTTGCTTGGAATGACGCCGTCCACGATCAGAAATGCGCACGCGCGGATGT
>DASZZK010000544.1:0-4712 GCA_035544975.1 Casimicrobiaceae bacterium
CCGAACTGGTTGCAGGGAAAGCCGAGCACGTCGAGGCCGCGCGCATGCATTTTCTTGTACACCGCCTCGAGCCCCTTGTACTGCGGCGTGAAACCGCATTTGCTCGCGGTGTTCACGATCAACAGCACCTTGTCTTTGTACTGGTCGAGCTTCTGCTGCTTGCCGTGAATGTCAATCACTGGAATGTCGTAGATGGATTTGGCAACTGAGTTGGTCACTGAGTCGGTCATGGCGTGCTCCGGAAGGTGGATGCTGACATTATGCGCTGGCCGACTTGGGCGCACAAAAGCCCGCGCTGAAACAAGCCCGGGTGCGGCTTCATGCCGTTCCGAAGCCGCCTCCGCCGGGAGTCTGGATGACGAACACGTCGCCTTCGTTCATCTCGACCTTGAAGGTGGCACCGAAGTCCTCGCGCGTGCCGTCGACGCGCTCGACCCAGTTGCGGCCGACCTCGCCCGCAGCACCGCCGCCTAGGCCAAACGGCGGCACGCGGCGATGGTTGGCGAGCATGGCCGCGGTCATTCGCTCGAGAAACCGAACGCGCCGCTCTCCGCCGTCGCCGCCATGATACCGGCCGGCGCCGCCGCTTCCGCGGCGCACCCTGAATTCCTCAAGGCGCACCGGAAAACGCCATTCGAGAACCTCTGGATCGGTGAGCCGTGAGTTGGTCATGTGCGTCTGCACCACGCTGGCGCCGTCGAAATCGGGTCCCGCGCCCGCGCCGCCGGAGATCGTCTCGTAGTACTGGTAGGTCTCGTTGCCGAAGGTGAAGTTGTTCATCGTGCCCTGCGATGCGGCGAGCGCGCCGAGGGCACCGTAGAGCGCGTCGGTCACTGCTTGCGATGTTTCGACGTTGCCGGCGACCACTGCGGCGGGATAGCGCGGCGCGAGCATCGACCCCTCGGGAATCACGATGTCGAGCGGCTTCAGGCAGCCCGCGTTCATCGGAATCTCGTCGTCGACCAGCGTCCGAAAGACGTACAGCACGGCGGCTTTGCACACCGCCGACGGGGCATTGAAGTTGGTGGGCTGCTGCGCGCTGGTGCCCGTGAAATCGATCGTCGCCTTTCGCCTTGCCTTGTCGATGCGGATGGTCACGACGATCTTCGCGCCGTTGTCCATCTCGTACTCGAAGTGCCCGTCCTTGAGCACGTCGAGCACGCGGCGCACCGCTTCCTCGGCGTTGTCCTGCACGTGCGTCATGTAGGCGCGCACGACGTCCAAGCCGAAATGCGCGACCATCTTTTCGAGCTCCACGATCCCCCTCGCACACGCGGCGACCTGCGCCCGAAGGTCGGCCAGATTCTGGTCGATATTGCGCGAGGGATATCTGCCCGAGGCGAGGATCGAGCGCATCTCATGATCGAGAAAGCGACCTTTGGCGACCAGCTGGACGTTGTCGAGCAGGACGCCCTCCTCGTCGACGTGGGTCGAGTCGGGCGGCATCGAGCCCGGGGTCGTGCCTCCGATGTCGGCGTGATGGCCGCGAGACGCGACGTAAAACTCCGGCGCCGTTGCGTCGAGGAACACCGGCGCGATCACCGTCACGTCGGGTAGATGTGTGCCACCGTTGTACGGGGCGTTCAGTACAAAAACGTCACCGGCCTGCATCGTGGCGCGCCGGCGGTCGATGATGGTCCTGACGCTCTCGCCCATCGATCCCAGGTGCACCGGCATGTGCGGCGCATTGGCGATGAGATGGCCTTGCGCGTCGAACAGCGCACACGAGAAATCCAGGCGCTCCTTGATATTGACCGAGTACGCGGTGTTGGCGAGCGTCACGCCCATCTGCTCGGCGATCGCCATGAACAGATTATTGAAGACCTCGAGCAGCACCGGATCCGCAGTGGTGCCGATCGCGTGCTGGCGCTCGATCGCGACCACGCGTCGCAGCGTCAGATGATCGCGGGGGGTGAGCGTCGCCTCCCATCCCGGCTCGATCACCGTCGTCGCGTTCTTCTCGGCGATCACCGCCGGGCCGGCGATGGTGTCGCCCGGACGCAGGTGCTCGCGCGTAAACACCGGCGCGGTGTGCCATGCGCCGGCGATGTACACGCGACCGCTCTTCGACGGTGCGAGCGCTCCGTCGCGAGGGACAAACGACGGCACCGCCTCCTCCGCGGTCGCGGTGGCGCCGATCGCCTCTATCGCGGCGGCCTCGATCACCAGCGGTTTGCCCGGCATCAGGAACCCGTATTGCACCCGGTAGCGCCGCTCGAAGTCGGCGACGATCGAGGCGACCGTGCCATCGTCTACCGTGCGCGACGCCTGATCGTTCGGCGCGGTGGATGATTCGAGATCCAGGGGAATCTCGAGCGTGGTATCGGTGCCGTCGTACTTGAGATGGAGCGTGCGCTTGATCCGGATGCGATCGGCGCCGATGCCCTGCGCCTCGACCTCGGCGCGCGCAAGCGCGGTGAGCTCGGCAAAGACCGGCTGTGTCGCCGCCAGCGATGCCGTCGAGAGCTGGGACTCGACCGCTTTCTGGCGCATCGCGCGCACGTCGGCGAGTCCCATGCCGTAAGCGGAGAGCACACCGGCCAGCGGATGAATGAAAACACGCGTCATGGCCAACGCATCGGCCACCAGGCAAGCGTGTTGCCCACCCGCGCCACCGAAGCAACACAGCGTGTATTCGGTGACGTCGTAGCCCCGCTCGACCGAAATATGCTTGATCGCGTTGGCCATGTTTTCCACCGCGATCTGGAGAAAGCCTTCGGCGATTCGCTGCGGCGTGCGGGCGTAGCCGGTGTCCGCCGCGACCTTTGCCGCGAGCTCGACAAACTTGGCGCGCACGATTTCCGCATCGAGCGGCAGATTTCCCTCGGGACCGAAGACCTGCGGGAATAGCGCCGGGTCGATCTTGCCGAGCATCACGTTGCAGTCGGTGACCGTCAACGGCCCGCCGCGGCGGTAGCACGCGGGTCCGGGATTGGCGCCCGCCGACGCCGGGCCGACACGGAAGCGCGCACCGTCGAAGGTGCAGATCGAGCCGCCGCCGGCAGCGACGGTATGGATCTTCATCATCGGCGCGCGTAAGCGCACGCCGGCGACCTCGGTGACGAAAGCGCGCTCATACTCGCCGGCGTAGTGCGTCACATCGGTCGAGGTGCCGCCCATGTCGAAGCCGATGATCTGATCGAAGCCGGCCAGCCGCGACACCTCCACCGCGCCGACGATGCCGCCCGCGGGCCCCGACAGAATGGCGTCCTTGCCCTGAAAGCGATGCGCTTCGGTCAGCCCCCCGGAAGATTGCATGAACTGCAAGGTCACGCCCGGCAGATCGGCTTCCACCTGCGCGACGTAAAGGCGCAGGATGGGAGAAAGGTACGCGTCGACAACAGTCGTGTCGCCGCGCGACACCAGCTTCATCAGCGGGCTCACTTCGTGGCTCACCGACACTTGTACGAAGCCGATGGCGCGCGCAAGCTCGGCTAGCCTCGCCTCATGCGCGGGATAGCGATAGCCATGCACCAGCACGATGGCGCAGGCGCGGATTCCATCGTCGAACGCGCCGCGCAGCGATCTTTCGGCAGCGGCGAGATCCAGCGCGCGCACCGTCTCGCCATGTGCGCCGATGCGCTCGTCGACCTCGATCACGCGCTCGTAGAGCATCGTCGGCAGCTCGATCCTGCGCACGAAAAGCTTGGGCCGGTTTTGATAGGCAATACGCAGCGCGTCGCCAAAACCGCGCGTGATTACCAGTACGGTGCGCTCGCCGGTGCGCTCCAGCAACGCGTTGGTCGCGACCGTGGTGCCCATCTTGACGGCCTCGATCGTTCCTTTCGCGATCGGTGCACCCGGAGCGAGCCCCAGAAGCTCCCGGATACCGTGAACCGCGGCATCGCGATAACGCTCCGGGTTCTCGGAGAGCAGCTTGTGCGTCGATAGCGCTCCGTCGGAGCGCCGCGCGACGATATCGGTGAAGGTTCCGCCGCGGTCGATCCAGAATTGCCAATGGGATTGCGTAGGGTCGGTCATCGTGCTTTCGCGCGGCGCACCAGACATGTCAAACGTCGCGCGCCTTGATTGGTGCTAGCGCAGCCACGCCTCGAAGGCTTGGCCTTGCTCCGGGCTATGAGTCCAATAATCCAGGGTACATCCCGCGTTCTTTGACAGCGTTCGCATGCTTTTCTTTGAAAAATACTGAATGTGAGCGGGGACATGATTGTATGAATACTTCTCCCAGAGAGCGATATCGCTTGCGTTGTCTCTCCATCCGATTGGCCGATGCGGCGCTGTTATGAAGATCACGCCATGCTGGCGGAGCAGCGATTTGCAGCGGCGAATCACCGCTACCGGATCGACAAGGTGCTCGATGACGTGGGTCAGTGAAATGACGTCGTAAGGTGCGCGCTGGTCTATTCTGGTGTCGAGCATGTCACCGAGAATATAGAAATCTACCCACGGACATTTGTGGACCGCTTCGGGGGAAATATCCTGGGCGACCGTGACATTGTCGGGATTGACTGCCTTGGCCGCGCGGCACATCCACGCCAGGCCTGCGCCGACTTCCAACACCGCTACCGACTCGTTGACTCTATGCCCCGATCGTTCGATGACTCCCCGAAAGCAGCCATTCATATACTCGATGATAAGAGCGACTCGCGCAGGGTCGGTATACACGGGATCGTCAAATTGGCCTGAATCGACGTAGATGGCCCGAAGGTCGGCGGCTGAAGGCTCCGGCGATATATAAAGGAGCTCGCAAT
>DASZZK010000545.1:0-9257 GCA_035544975.1 Casimicrobiaceae bacterium
AATTGATCGCGGACATGCTCGGCGTCCGCCGGGAAGGGGTCGTGCTCGCGGCGAAAAAGCTGCAACGCCGCGGCTGGATCAGCTATAGCCGGGGCGTCATTACCGTCCTCAACCGGATGGCCCTGGAAGGGCACGTCTGCGAGTGCTACCAGGCGGTCAACGCCGAGTACCGGCGACTGCTGGGTGGCACGCGCGTGAGCCCTTCGCCGGCTGCACGCTAGACCCAGGTCGGCGCGCGCGACGCCGGCGTAGCTAAGGCGTCACCGCGCCGCGGAAATTGCGCAGCGCGGTTTCGAACTGTCCTGGGCTGTAACGTTCGTCATTCGCGACTGCTGCCTGCAGACCCGCCAGGCCGCCGTTGATGTCGCGAGCGGATTTGAGAATGCCCTTCTGGTACATGAAATTGGTGACGCTGCCGATCGCCATCGTCGCCTGCTCGGCACCCGCGTAATCGCGGAACTGACCGTTCAGGCCTTCGTCGACCAGCGCCGCCAGCACGGCGCGCATGTCGGCAGCGGTAAGGATTCGCCGGTCAAGCTCCGCAGTCAGCTGTGCGACGTCGGCCTTGAGTGCGCGCGCCGTTCCGAAGGCATCTCCTCCGCCGGTGATCGTCTGCTGCAGCTGGCTCATTTTCGAGACGATGCGGTTGCCGAGCTCGGGATCGACCACCCGCGCAATGGCCCGTACCATCAGCATCGACGAGTCGTTGAGCCGCACTACGCCAGGCCCAAGCCCGGCGATCCGAGGTGTCCAACGTTTGTCGCTCATCGGATGATGGCAGGCATGACAATCGAAGAGCACCAGCTCGGGAAACAGCCCATCCCGTCCGCGCTTGGGATCGGTGAGCAGATCCATCATCTCGGAAACGGCAAGCGCCTGACCGATGGCCCAGACCTTGACGCCATCCCAGAGCCGCTTGCGCTTCTGCCAATCCGAATCGATCTTGAAGTGAGCCGGCTCGACCGTCGTGAACGTCTCGAGCTCGAACGACAGCCTTGGATGACCAGCGCCCATCATGCGATGCGTCACAAAACGGTCGGCGTTTCCAAAATGGCACGACAGGCAGAGCCTCGCCCGCTCCGCAGGATCATCGGTCGGAAACAGGCCCGCCTCGAGATTGCCCGCGTGTTTCGCACCGTCCTCGACGTGCTTGGGCAGCCAGCGCTCGGACGGGCCGTGACAGGCCTCGCATGTAACTCCGTCGTCGAACTTGAAGCGCTCGCCGCGCTGCGCCTTGGCGACGTTGTGAGCGTGGCAATCGAGGCACACCTTGGCTTCCGCGGCGTTGCCGAGGCCAAGGTTGCGCGCGATGCGCGCCGACTGTTCGTTGAAAAGCACCTTGTAGGCGCGGGCGTGCTTGTCGACCCGCGACCAGGTCACGTATTCGTTCTGCAGAACGTTGGCATCCTTCCACGGCTGCACCGAGCCGTGGCAGAGACTGTTGGCGCAGTTGACCACGCCCATGCTCTTGTCCTTGATCTGATAGGGCAGCGGATGCGCGGGCAGCGAGGCAGTGGCTGTTGCCGGCGGCGGCGGAGACGCTTGGGCCACGGGCTGCGACCATGCCGGGCCAGCGGTGGCGGCGGCAAGCGCGAGCGCCAAGGTCGCGATCAGTTCTGGCCACGGATAGCGATATCGGGGCGCGGATCTGCGGGCTGACGAGATCGCTGTCTTTTCCATGGCGTACCTCACTGCTTGGTCGGCGGCCGCGCAGCACCGGGATTGCCGGCGACCGTTCTCGCCGGCAGGAAATCCTGGGTGCGCACATCGTCGCGTACGGTCCACACGCTGCCATCGGGCCGCTGATAGAATTTTTTCATTTCGTCCCACGTGAAAGGCCGCGAGCCAAGGCGACCGAAGACGGCGATCTGGCCGCCCGTCTCATCGACGCCGCGATCACGGTCGAGACCCTTGGACAATGCCAGCGCGGGACTCGCGGTATTGCGCCAGGCGATGAGCTTCGGCCTGGGCTCGGGCGAAAAACCGTAGAACTTGGGCTGGCTGTCCGGCGAAGTGAGCTGCACCACCTTGAGGCCATTGACGCCGTCGGCGACATACGCGAAAAGCGAGGCGTTGGTCGATCCGACGACGACGTCGCGCGCGTCGGTCAACTTGCCATCGGCATTGAATTTCGTGACCAGCTTCGGCAGCTCCGGTCGTTCGACGTCGACGATCGCGAGACCCTCCGCGCCCGCCGCCACGTACGCGTACGTCCTGGCGACGTAGATCCGGCGCGCGTCGGCGAGCGCAACGCGCGCGCTGCCGATCTGCCGCGCCTTGGTCGGATCGGTGACGTCGATGGTGGTGACGCCTTCGTCGTCGAGCGCGAATACATAGCGGAACTGCAGCGCGCTTGCGCGCGCTCCCTTGAGCGGCACCACCGCGGCGAGCTTCGGCTTCAGCGGATCGTCGAGATCGACGATCACCAGTCCGGCGTCCGCCGACACGTAGGCGAAGTGGCCGCCGAGCATCACGTGACGCGCGCCGCTCAGGATATTGTTCTCGTTCCAGGTCATCGCGCGGGTGAGGAAGTTGTTCTGCGGATCGCGGTCGGCGAGTGTGTTGACGTCGACCAGGATCAGCCCCTCCGCCGAGTCGCTGATCACGCCGTAGCTGTAGATCGGGTGGAACGGCTGCTCCAGATTGGTCACCCGCATCAGCTCGCCCTCGTTGCGCAGCGGGTTGATCGACTGGTTGGTGGGCAGCGCGACGCAGGTCGCATTCGACGAGGCGATGTGCGTGTCCTGTCCCCAGGGAGAAAACGGAGCGGTGATGATCTTCTGCGAGATACCCTTGTTGGCGATGCTGGCGACATCGTAGACGCGCATCCCGCCGCGACCTTCGGCGACGTACAGGTACTCCCCGCGCAGTTGCAGGCAGCGCGCGGCATCCCTGGTGGCGCGCGTCTGCACGGTCGGCAGCCGCATCCCACGTTGCTGATGCTGCGCGAACCAATCGGGATACGCGTATTGGTGCAGGTAGCTACCGATCACCGCCTGCGGCTCATCCCACTCCGTGACCTGCACCGCGGCAACCTGCTTTTCCTCGCCGATCCACGCGTTGTATCCAACGAAGTTGACGAAGTTGGTCCCCTGCAGCAGGAGCTGCGCCATGATCGCGTTGTTGTCGTTTTGCTGCGAGACATGGCAGTCGCTGCAGGTCTTGGTCTCGGTCGTGCGCTCGGTGTGCGGATAATGTGGCGCAAACGCCTGCGACGAGAACCCCGACGCGGCGATCGGCGGCTGCTGGATATAGATGCGCTCGCGGTTGATATTGGTCGACGAGAGCACCAGCGCCGAACTCGAGCGTATGGGCGCGATCCTGCTCCCCTTGACCGGGCCATGATGGCCGAGCTGGAACATGTCGTCGCGCGCGACCTGCGGATTGTAGGTTGCGTAGTTGCGCGTCTCGCCGCCTTCGTAGTGCAGGCGATCGGTCCTGGCGTTGGCCTGGATGGGCAGGTGGCAGCCGGCGCACGACGTCGTCCACGACAGGTGGCAGGTGTAGCAGGTCATCTTGTCGTCGCCATGGGCATACTTCGCCGGATCGACGCCGGGTCCCCATTGCATCGAATCGCCGGTGGCCATCAGCTTGGCGCGCGCCGCCTTCGGATTGTAGTTGGCGCTGGCCGGGTTGACGGTGTCCTTGACCAGTTTGACTTCCCATTCCTTGTCCGGGTCGAGCGCGGCGCGCTGGTACAGTTTCCCCTCGCGCCATTCGAAGCGTTTGCGGCCGTCCTGGGTGCGCAACAGCGACATGTCGGTGCCCGAAGGCTGCGACGCCGGACCGCTGGTGAAAAGCGTCGGATAGCGCGTGGCGGTGCCATGGCAGTCGGCGCAATCGATCTCGATTGCGGCCGCGACTTCGCCGTAGATGTGACCGTTGCCGTGCGAGTCCTGCGCGAAGTGGCAATCCACGCATTGGAATCCCAGCTCCATGTGGATCGACGTCAGGTGGACCGCTTTTTTGAACTTGTTGGGATCATCGTCGGCGACCGCCTTGCCAGCCTTATCGAGCAGCGTGCCATGCCGATCGCGCTTGAACACCGCGCGGAAATTCCACCCGTGGCCGTGGTAGTCGGCGAACTGCGTGTCCTTGAGCTTGGGATTGAGAGAGCTCACTTCCTTGAGGAATTCCGGGTCGCCCCACTTGCCGCGAATCGCCGCCTCCTCCGGATTGCGATCGAGGATCTTGCGAATCTCGGCGATGGACGGATAGCGCTGCTTTTCCGGCCACATGAACGGCGCGTCGGACTCGTAGTCCCACATGATGTAGCCGTAGTAGCTGTTGACGAACACGTTCGGCTGGTGCATGTGGCAGACCATGCACTGCGAGGACGGAACCGAACGCGTGAACGCGTGCTTGATCGGATGCCCCGGTTCGTTGCGGGGAATCGTCGGGTCCGCGCTCTGCGACGTGCCGGTGTTGCCGAAGGCCGCGTACGGACCGGAATGCGCCGGGTCGCGATCGTTGGCGTACACCGCGTGGCACCCCGAGCACCCCGACGACCGATAGTCTCCCGGCTGCTCGTTGGTGCCCATGAACCACATGTGCGGGTCGTTCAGCCGCGTCTTGGTAATGTTGATCACCGGAACCGCGATCCGAAGCCCGGTGCCGGGGCCGCGATTGGACTGCCGGATGTCGGGCCGGCCGGGCTCGTCGAGCTTCTGTATCGCGCCGGTGTTGTTCGGCAATCCGATTTCCGGAAACTGGCTCATGATCACCCGGCCGCCGCGCTCGAAGACGCGAAAGATGTCGGCGACCGGAATGGTCTCCCACGCTGGAAGCGGGAACAGCTTCGCCAGAATTCCCCTCTCGGTCATGAACGGCGTGGGCGGAACGGGATTGACCAGCGTCGCCGGCTCTCCCTTGGCCGTATACGCTTCGCCGACGATGTAGCGCTTGAATGGCAGGATCCCGTTGTTGTAGGAAGCTCCGCCCCAAAGCATGGCCGAGGTCGACATCATGCTTCGCTCGGTGGCCTGAATAATGGTCAGGTGGCACGCGCCGCAGGCGTCACGCGCCACGCGATAGTCGCCGGGATTGATGAAGCGCACGAATTCCGGCGCCTCGCGATTGAGCAAGGTGTAGGTGCGCTCGGGAGTCGCGCTCGACGGGAAGTTCCACGCCTTGGGGAACTTCGGCAGCACGTGCGCGCTGTCGGTCGCAGCGCGGTAGCCCGCGTCCTTCGGCATCGCCGTTTCCGGCTTGACGACCTTGGCGTCACCGCCATGGCAGTCGGTGCAACCGAGAATGACGGCGGTGTTGACGTGCATCGTGGTGTGATCGGTCGCCGTATGACAACTGACGCAGCCGAGCGATTTGGCCAGCGCGTCCTGCGCTGTCTGCCGCTCCGGCGCGGGCGGCGTCGCCGCATAGGTGCGCGTCACACCCTTCTCGATATCCATGCCGAATGCGTAAGACGAGGCGAGCATCACCAGCGCGCCTATCACCGCGAGCATCGATCGAACCGGCGTGTCGTTGCGCGCGTTCATGACAAATGAGATCGGCACGATCAGAACGTTAGCAGAACGTTGAACAGGATCGAGTATGGCGTCTTGCCGCTGTCGGCCTCGTAGAGCTGTTTTAGACCCTTGCCCGGAAGCAGCACCGCGGCCGAGGCATTGAGCACGATGTTTTGCGTGAACAGCGGCCGGTACTGTACCGCCGCCGAAACATCCGTGCCCAGGTTGCGGTCGATATTGCCCTGATTGCGGAGAACCGACAGCACGGTGGTGTTGGCGAACCAGAGTTGATTCAAGTTGCCGATGACGCGCCACCGCGGCGAAACATCGAAGTCGGCGCCGACTCCGATCAGCGCCACGCCCGGATTGGTGAAGTTCGACTGCCCCTGATCCTTCGACGAGCGAAGGCTCGCGAGGACGCCGTTACGCCCCGACAGTGCGACGCCACCGCCACCGATCAGCGGCACTGCCTGGCGAATCCAGAAACTGGTGTCGGCACCGGCGATCTGCGGATTCTCGAGTATCGCGTCGAAGCCAGTCTCCTTGCCGTCGTACGGATTCTTGTCGCCGGTTGCGTAAAGCGCGGTACCGCGAACGCGGAACCAATCGAAGTCGCGCGATACTTCGCCCACGCCGTAAAAGGCGCTGATGTCCGCCGATTGCTGCGAGAAGGGATTGCGATCGTCGCGCCCAACCGCGTAGTACAGCGACGCGGTGGTGTTCCAGCGGCCGAAATGGCCGTCGCCGGAGACGCCTAAATAAGTCACGTTGTACTTGTGCGGACGGGCGTCGCCGAAAATGGCGGGCCGAACTTGAAAGCCGTTGTTGTCGAGGAATGCTTCGGCGGTTTCCCGGTTCACGTTGTGAATGACCGTTCCCTGCAGCGTGAAACCTGGCACCATAAAATCCTGGCGAAAGAGATTGGCCACGAACACGTCGTCCTTGCGCAGCGCCTTGCCGATATCGTTCAAGCCGCTATTGGTGTCCTTGTCGATCCTGCGAAACCAGGCCAGGTTGTACTGCCACCGATTGCTTTCGCGGGAGCCGAAAAAGCGAATGCCGACCGGCTGATCCTGAAACAGAAACCCGCGGAAGTCCGAAATGAACGGCTGAATTCCGACCCGGATGTCGTCGAAGTCGAAATACTCCGACGCGATGTTGTACTCGTAATCGACGAACGCTTCCTGGATTCCCACGAAGTTATCGGTGCGCCGGGTGCCGCTGCGGGGATCGATCCTGAGCGCGCGGACTTCCTCCACCTTGCTGACGTTGTAGTTCAAGACCGGAACGAAGCGGAACTCCAGCTCCGGCGGCTTGAAGGTCGTGCTGCCCTTCAAGAGCGACAGGCTGACGATGAGATTTTGCGCAAAAGTTGACTGCCGCCCGCGGCCGAACTGGTCGTTGGCCTGTGGATCCTGCGAAGATTGGGCGCCGATCGGCGTCGGCAGCTTGCGCGCCTCGAACAGCGTGTCCGAGATGACGCCCAGATTGAAAAACCAGTCCTCGCCAAAGATGGGACGGTCGCCTTTGAGCGTGTTCGGGTTGTACGGGTCGAACGCGCGCTGGCTCACGATGCCCAATTGGTCGACAATCCGCCAGCGATCGGGCACCGGCACCGTCTCCCGCGTCAGCAACGGCGACGGCGGGGGAACCTGGCTGGGGTCGATGGCGGGGATGATCGCCTCGAGCGGCCGGCCCATGGGTCGCTGCAGCAGGATCCTGTCGTCGGGCAGCGCCTCGGGCGCGGGAGCGCGGGCAGCTTCCGTTTGAGCGTCCATGGCAGCCGGCGGCTGCGCGCCGACCTCGGTGCGGGGAATTCCCCTGGCAATGCCGGGATTGGCGTCAACCGAAAAGTTCGGATTCGTCTTGCCGACAGCGTAGTCGATCCAGCCGCTGCGACCGTCGGCGAGATGAATGCGGTACCAGTTGCCGCGCCTCTGATCGGCTTCCAGCCGCGCACCCTGCTGCAGCTGCGCCAGCACGGCGGAGCCGGGCGTAGCGTCGGCGTGGACGTTGACGGTGGCGGCCAGCACCTGAATGCCGTAGCGGCCGTCGGCCGAGCGCGGCGGCGCCGCGGGCTCGCCACGTTTGACGTCGGGCGTGGCGGGTTTTGGCGCCTGTGGCACCTGCGCCACGGCATACATGCTGCCCGACAGCGCGAACGCGGCGAGCACCGCCAGAGCGCGGCGGCTACAGCCCGGCGCAGACATTTTGCTCTGTACTGCCATTGAACGGCGCCTGCGGGCAATTCACGTAGCGCAAACGGGTGCCCTCCCCTTGCGGCGCGAGGTTGTCGGCGCGGATGGCCGGCGGCGCGTTGGCGATTCCCGTATTCAGGATTTTCCCGGCATTGGCGAGTCCGAGGAATGAAACCATATCGTCCTGGTCGATGCCGTCGCCGGAGACGCCGATTGCTCCCACCAACTGACTGCCGCGATAGATCGGCATGCTTCCAGGAAAGATCTGAATGCCGTTCTTAAGCCGTGTGTTGCCCGTGCATCCCGTTCCATTGTCGCCCGCGGCCAGAGACGCCACCAGCTTGTTGATGATGAGGTCCAGCTGCAGACCGTCATTGAAAGGGCTCCAGTTCGCATAGGGCTTGGACAGCGGCCCGTTCGCGGTGCCGGTGATGCCGTCGGGAAAGAACGGCCGCGCCAGATTTCCGACGGCACGGTTGCTGTAGGCGATTCCGTTAGCGAGCGCCGTCGGATCGTTCAGGAATGACTTCATCGCGCCGGCATACGCTGCGATCGACGATGTTGCCGGAGGCACCAGGTAGCTGGCCGGCGGCAGGGCAGCAAGCTCGGCCGCGGCGTTGACGCTGGAGAAAAATGCCGCGGTACGCGCTTTCTGCACGGCAACGTCGGTGCCGAAGATCGGCGCGTCGCGCGAACGCACCAGACCGAGAATCTCGCCGGCGGTGTCGACCACGGTCACCGACACCTGCGCGGCGGAGCCTAGCGGCACTCGAATCTGCGCCCGGGCCCGGTTGGCGACATCGAGCGCGCTCTGAAGAATTTGCGTAACCTCGGCTCGGGTGAGCAGCCCATCGGTACCGGCGCGCGGTGAAAAGCGCGGCACATTCACGATGTCGACGAGCACGTACGCCCCGAGCGGCGCGAATGCCGGGTCAGTCGATGGACGGAAGCCCGATGCGGGCGTCCCAAACGCCACGCCCGCCACAATCGGATTTCCGCCGTAAAAAGGGACATTGACCAGCACTCCCGCGACGCTATTGATGGCCGCAAATGCAGGCGCCGTGGCGGGATTGCTGGCCAACGTTTCCGAATCGACGTAACGCAGCGTACGGCCGTCGACGGTGATGTGATCGGCGCGACGGTCGGTCGGCGCGCTGAAGCCGCTGCCGCCGGCAATCGCGATCAGCTCATCGAGGTCGACATCGATGTCGATGATGTTGAGATCCACCGAGTAGAGGCCATCGGCGATCACGCCGACGCCGCCGACAACGGTGCCATTTTTGTACAGTGGCAAACCGCCGGGATCGGCTGAGAATCCGAGGGGCGAGCGTTTGGGGCCGATGGTTCCCGCTCCCGTTTGCAGATTCACGTCGGAGCAGGAAAGTTGACTGAATTGCACGCCAAAGAGCGGTCCGCCGGGTTGCTGGTTTTCGCGCGGGTTGAAATGCTCTTGAACAATCTGGCTCGCGGTACGGGTGGAGAACGCGTTACCCTCGGAGGAAAGATAAGCGCCCGTAATCGCCTTGGCGATGGCCGCCAGCTGCGAGGGCAGGATCGAAATGCCTTCGAGGCCGCCGACGGCGCCGCGCCCGCC
>DASZZK010000546.1:0-9069 GCA_035544975.1 Casimicrobiaceae bacterium
CGCTTTTCGTTGCGATCTATACGCGCGTGACGCCGTACCGGGAGATTGCGCTGATCCGCGAGGGAAACGTCGCCGCGTCGATTTCGCTTTCAGGAGCGTTGATCGGCCTTGTGCTGCCGCTCGCAAGCGCGATCGCGCATAGCGTAAGCCCCTTGGACATGGTGGCCTGGGGAGTGATCGCGCTAGTCGTGCAACTTATCGTCTATGCCTTGACCGGCGCTCTGGTGCCTCGCTTCCGGGAAGCGATCGAGGCGGGCCGCGCGGCGCCAGCGACGTTGCTGGCCGCGCTCTCGGTGTCCGCGGGCATTCTGAACGCCGCCTCGATGAGCTATTGATCGACGGGTGACGAAAGCCGGGGCCATGACCATGGAACAGAGCCATGTTCAGACGGGCCTTCGGTTTCGGCAATGATGGCGTAAAATGCAGCTTGGAATTTCGGAGAAAAGTCGATGAATCGAAAACGCAGGAACCTATTGAAAACCGGCAGCGGCGTGACGCTGCTCTCGCTCCTCGGCGGCGCGGGTTTGCTTGTGCCGCACGCCGCGCAAGCGCAGGCGTGGAACAAAGCCGCGTTTGACACACAAAATCTTGCCGACACGATGAAGGCGCTGGGCGGCGGCGAGCCGGCGCAGAGCAAGGACATCGTTTTCTTTCAGACGCCGGACATCGCGGAGAACGGTGCCGTGGTGCCGGTGGGCATCAGCAGCAACATACCCAAGACCGAATCGATCGCGATCCTGATCGAAAAGAACCCCAATATGCTGGCGGCGTCGTTCGACATTCCCGCAGGCACCGATCCGACCATCTCGACCCGGGTCAAGATGGGGCAAAGCTCGAATATCGTGGCGCTGGTGAAGGCCGACGGCAAATATTACGTGGCGGCCAAGGAAGTCAAAGTGACACTCGGCGGATGCGGAGGATGACATGGCAGATCCGATGAAAATCCGTGCCAGCGTTGTCGGCGATTCGACCGAGGTCAAGGTGCTGATGAACCACGAAATGGAGACCGGCCAGCGCAAGGACGCGCAAGGAGCGGTCATTCCGGCCTGGTTCATCCAAAGCGTCACGGTGACCTATGGCGGCAAGACCGTGCTCGCCGCGCAGTGGGGGCCGGCGGTGGCGAAAAATCCGTTTCTTTCGTTCAAGTTCAAGGGTGGCGCGAAGGGCGAGAAAGTCACCATCACCTGGGTCGACAATCGCGGCGAAAAGCGCACCGACGAGGCAACGATCGCCTAGTCCTTCGCCTCACCGCAAATGCCACGCAGGACCGCTCGCCTGAGGTATTCGAGCCGCCTTCATTCCATCGTCGTGCAACGCCGAGCCCTCCCATTCATTGAGGACACACATGCCTGAGTTTCCGCGCCGCGGTTCCTGGATCGTCGCGCTTCTGAGCGTGGTCGCGATACCTGCGGTGCTCGCGCAGGGCTCCGCGGTCGACGAGATCGCCAAGTATCGCGCCGCGCTGCAGGATGGCAACCCGGCGGAGCTGTGGACGGCCCGCGGCGAAGACCTCTGGAAGCAGAAGCGCGGCCCCAAGCAGGTTTCCCTGGAACAATGCGATCTGGGAATGGGCGCGGGCGTCGTCAAGGGCGCGTACACGCGTCTGCCGCGATACTTCGCCGACGCCGACCGGGTCATGGATCTGGAAACGCGTCTGGTGTGGTGCATGGTCGCGCAGCAGGGATACACCGAAGCCGACGCGAAGAAAACCCCCTTCGGCAGCGGCAACGCGAGGAAGTCCGACATCGAGGCGCTGGTCGCCTACATCACCTCGGAATCACGCGACGTTCTCATGAACGTCTCGATTGCGCATCCGAAGGAAGCGGCGATGTATCGCATCGGAGAGAAGATGTTCTACTTCCGTGGCGGACCGCATGATTTCGGGTGCGTCACGTGTCATGGCGAAGACGGCAAGCGCATACGGCTGCAGGATCTGCCGAATCTGACCAAGCCCGAAGGCTCACAGAAGGCATACACCACCTGGCCCGCCTATAGGGTGTCGCAAGGCGAGTTGCGCACTTTTCAGTGGCGGCTCTACGACTGCTTCCGCCAGCAACGCTTTCCGGAGCTTGTTTTCGGATCGGATGCGTCCATCGCGCTGACCATGTTCCTTGCGCGCAATGCCAACGGCGCCGCCTTCGATGCGCCCGCAATCAAGCGCTAGAGAGGCAACGATGAATGTAGCCAGAAACGTTCTTGTGGTCGCGCTCGCCCTTGTTCCGCTGGGCTGCGCGATCGGTCCGTCCAACGACGAGATCGCCGCCCAGTCGACCGCGATGTTGAAGGCGTCCTTCAAGGCGACGGGTCAGGCCGGACTCGACCGGCTGAACCAGGACGAGACGCAGCGCGTGTGCAGCGAGCTTGCTCCCGGGAAGGCCCCGGCAAAGGACGTCGCGGACAAAATAGAAAAAACGAATCTCGCGACGATCCGCTATCCTGCCGATGGCAAGCTTCTCGGCGACTGGAAGAACGGCGAGAAAATCGCGCAGGAGGGCCGCGGCAAACAATTTTCCGACGATGTCGCGGGCCCGGTGGGCGCGAACTGCTACGCGTGCCACCAGCTCGCGCCGCAGGAGCTCTCGTTTGGCACCATCGGCCCCAGCCTTTATCAATTTGCCAAGCTCCGCGGCTACGGCGCCGAAACGCAGCGTTACGCCTACGGCAAGATATTCAACGCCGATGCATTTGCCGCCTGTTCGACGATGCCGCGGTTCGGTCATAACAGTATTCTGACCGAACAGCAGATCAAGGATGTGACCGCGCTGCTGATGGACCCGCAGTCGCCCGTCAACAAGTGACGCGGATGTCCAAGAGCAAGACCCGTAGGGTCGCAGCGATTGGAAACAGCCGCGTCATCCCCGCGAAAGCGGGGATCCATGTTGCGTAAAAATCCAATGGATTCCCGCTTTCGCGGGAATGACGACGGTAACGTAGCGCTGCGACGGTGCGACGAACGCCACTGGGTCTCCGCTTCCGCGGGAACGACGGCTAAGCCGCGTCATCTCCGCGAAGACGGGCATCAGTTTCTTTGAGCGGCGGCCGCCGTAAGTCCACATGAATCGCCGCGAATTCGTGCAGGTCCTCGCCGCCGCATCCGCCGCGGGCTTTCCGCTGGCGGGCCGCGGTGCAACGGCGCAGAACGCGTCGAACGTCTACGACGTGCCGCGCTTCGGTAATGTGCATCTGCTGCATTTCACCGATTGTCATGCGCAATTGCTGCCGACGTACTTCCGCGAGCCGAGCGTCAATCTCGGCCTGGGCGATGCCGCGGGACGTCCTCCGCATCTGGTCGGCGAGGCCTTGCTGCGCTACTTCGGCATCGAGCCCGGAACGCGCGACGCGTACGCATTTACCTCACGCGACTTCACTTCGGCGGCAAGGACCTATGGCAAGGTCGGCGGCTTCGCGCATCTCGCCACGCTGGTCGAGCGGCTGAAGGCGAGCCGCCCGTCGGCGCTGCTGCTCGACGGCGGAGATAGCTGGCAGGGCTCGGCCACGGCGCTGTGGACCAAAGGGCAGGACATGATCGACGCGTCCAAGCTGCTCGGCGTCGACATGATGACCGGTCATTGGGAATTCACCCTCGGTGCCGATCGCGTCAAGCAAGTTGTCGAAGGCGATTTTAATGGGCGCGTCGACTTTCTCGCGCAGAACGTCAAGACCGCCGACTTCGGCGACCCGGTCTTCGCGCCGTACGTGATGCGGGAGCAAAACGGAGTGCCGATCGCTATCGTCGGTCAGGCGTTTCCATACACGCCGATCGCCAATCCTCGATACTTCGTTCCCGACTGGACCTTCGGCATCCGCGAGCAGGAGCTCCAGCTTGTCGTGGACGAGGCGCGCGGCAAGGGAGCACACGCCGTCGTGCTGCTGTCTCACAACGGCATGGACGTCGATCTGAAGCTCGCTGCGCGAGTTCGCGGTATCGACGTAATTCTCGGCGGGCACACGCACGACGGCGTTCCTCGGCCTTCGGTCATCGCCAACGCCGGCGGCAGGACGCTGGTGACCAACGCCGGCTGCAACGGCAAGTTCCTCGCCGTACTCGATTTCGAAGTGAAAAGCGGCAGCGTCGCCGATTTCCGCTACAAGCTGCTGCCGGTATTCGCGAACCTGCTCCCGGCGCGGAGCGACATGGCGGCGCTCATTTCAAAAGCACGCTCACCGTATCAGCATCGCTTGCGGGAAAAGTTGGCCGTGACCGAAGGACTGCTTTACCGGCGCGGCAATTTCAACGGCAGCTTCGATCAACTGATCCTCGACGGCCTGATGGCCGAAAAAAATGCAGAGATCGCGTTCTCGCCCGGCTTCCGCTGGGGCACGACGCTGCTGCCCGGAGAGCCGATCATGTTCGAACAGCTGATGAATCAAATGGCGATAACGTATCCGTATGTGACGGTCAATGAGCTCAGCGGCGAAATGATCAAGACCATCCTCGAGGACGTCGCCGACAACCTGTTCAATCCGGATCCTTACTATCAGCAGGGCGGGGATATGGTGCGCGTCGGTGGATTGCAATACACCTGCGATCCGGCGGCCGCGATGGGCGCTCGCATCTCGGCTTTGACGCTCAATGGAACGCCGCTTTCAGCCGACAAGCGCTACAAGGTCGCCGGCTGGGCCCCGGTGTCGGAAGAAGCGAGACTCACTGGCGGCGAGCCGATTTGGGAGTTGATGGCGCGCTATTTGCGCGGGCAGAAAACGATTCCGCCACGCAAATTGAACGTTCCCAGACTCGTCGGCGTGGCGGGGAATCCCGGTCTGGCGTAGCACTGGGGCTACTACGGTTCCTGCGGCCTGGTCGCGCGGAGCCGCCGCGTGATCGCCACCAGGCGCTCGAGCGGGAAGTCACGCACGATCGCATCCTTCGACGCCACCGGCATGCGCGCGAACGACCATTTCGCGGGAAAGGCTTCGACGGGAAGCCGGTCGCGGTGCTTTTCGGCGAAACGGTTGGCGTAGCGTTTCCAGTCTTCTCCGAAAATCCCGCCGGAAGCATGGATCACGGCGATTTCGGCGCTGGTGCCGACCGAAAATCCCGCGAGATGCGCCGCAAACGAGAAATCGAGATCGTATCCGTGAAAGCCATCGAAGGTCTCTTCGTCGAACGGCACCGCCTCGACCACGGCGCGCTTGGCAACAAAGAACATGCCGTCGAGTCCCTGCAGGCCCGCGGTCAGCGGACCATCGACGCCGAACACGCCGACGTAGAAGCGCTGTTCGCCAGGCTGTCCACCGGGCGCCGGCTGCGCCAGCCAGCCGTGCAGGAAGGGGTGGCCTGCAGCAGGCCAGTAGCCGCTCAAGACCTTGGACGTCCCGACGACACCGATGACGTCGAGCGTTGCTGTCGCGCGCAGAATCGCGGGCGCGAGATCGCTGGAAACAATCTCGACGTCGTCGTGGCTGAACAGCAACCATTCGCCACGCGACGCTCGCACGGCGCGGTTGTAACCTTCGGCGAGCGACCGCGCATCGTGGATGCCGATAATTTCGTGCGGATAGGTCGACAGAAGGCGTTCGTAGCTGGCGGTGACGCGCGCGTATTTGGCGGCGTCGATACTGCAAATGAGCACCGAGATGCGCGGCTCTACCATGCAAGGCGCCGGCGAAAGTAGGTCCGGACTTCGAATCAGCTGACGGTCACTCGCGCGAATTTTCGCTTGCCTGCCTGTACGACGACCGTGCTGCCGGCGGCGATGACCAGGGCTTTGTCCGCGACGACTTCGCCGTCGATTTTGAGGCCGCGCTGCTCGATCAGCCGCATCGCTTCCGATGTGCTCGGGGCAAGGCCCGCCTGCTTGCACAACTGGGGAATCGCCAATCCCGCGCCGGCCGTATGCAGCGTCACCTCGGGCATGCTTTCGGGCAGGGCGCCGTCCCGGAATCGGGACTCGAACTCGGCCAGCGCAGCGTCGGCCGCGGCTCGCGTATGGAAACGCGCGACGATCTCCTGCGCCAGCATTACCTTGGCGTCGCGAGGATTACGCCCTTCGGCGCATTCCCTTCGCAGCTTTGTAATCTCGTCCAGCGGTTTGAACGACAAGAGCTCGAAGTAGCGCCACATCAGCTCGTCGGAGATCGACATGAGCTTGCCGAACATCTCGTTCGGCGCTTCGGTGATGCCGATGCTGTTGTCGAGGGACTTCGACATCTTGTTGACACCATCGAGGCCCTCGAGCAGCGGCAGGGTCAGGATGCATTGCGGTTCCTGACCGTAGTGCCGCTGCAGCTCCCGGCCGACCAGAAGATTGAATTTCTGGTCGGTTCCGCCAAGCTCGACATCGGCCTTGAGCGCGACCGAATCGTAGCCCTGGGCGAGCGGGTACAGGAACTCGTGAATCGCGATCGGTTGCCCGCTCTGATAACGATTCGCGAAGTCGTCGCGCTCGAGCATGCGCGCAACCGTGTATTTGGCGGCGAGGCGGATCATTCCATCCGCGCCGAGCGCGGACAACCAGGTGGAATTGTATGCGACCTCCGTCTTTTCCCGATCGAGGATGAGGAATACCTGGTCGGTATAGGTCTTGGCGTTGGCCTTGAGCTCATCGGTCGAAAGCGGCGGCCGGGTGATGTTGCGTCCGGTGGGATCGCCGATCATTCCGGTGAAATCGCCGATCAGAAAAATGATGTGGTGGCCCAGGTCCTGCAGTTGGCGGAGCTTGTTGAACTGCACCGTGTGGCCGAGATGCAAATCGGGCCGGGTGGGGTCGAAGCCTTCCTTGATCCGCAGCGGTTTGCCCCGCTTGAGCTTGGTTTCCAGCTCGGATTCGACGATCAGCTCATCCGCGCCGCGTTTGAAGACGGCCAATTGGTGGGGAATGTCGATGGGCATGGCTGCGGAGGAGGGGGCAGTGACCTCTGCTACAATCCGGCGGTCCTGGAGCGACTCCGAGGTAGAACCTCGCTCGACTTCAGCTTACACGTGACCGGAAGCGTCTTGAGCAACCGTCGGATTCTAGCGCAAAGCGGCACCTCATTCGGCCGCCATCTCGTGGCTGGCCGCGCCGCCGCAATCATGATATTGACGGGCGCCGGAGTGGTCGCGGCATTTGCCTTTGCGCCGGACACACTGAGTCCGACCGACCCGGCACAGCGGATCGTCCGCGAGCTTTCCTTGCCTGCCCTCGCACCGGTGGCGCGGGTTGCCGGCTATTGGCGCGAAGAGCGCATCCAGCGCGGCGATACGCTCGGCAGCGTGCTGGCACGGCTCGGTATCGACGATGCGGCGGCGCAGAACTTCCTGCGCAACGATGCACGCGCGCGGCCCCTCTATCAGCTCAAGCCGGGCAAGGCTGTCCGCGTACAAGCCGACGACGACGGTCGGTTGATCGCACTTTCCTACCTCGCGCAGGGCGGCGAGCTTCTCAGCGTCAAGCGCATCGAGGATGGCTTTTCGGCGCACAGCGCGCCGCCCGGCTCGACAGTGCGATTGGAGCTGCGCGCCGGCGAGATTCGCTCGTCGCTGTTCGCGGCGTCCGATGCCGTGGGACTGCCGGATGCGGTCACCATGCAGCTCGCGGAAATATTTTCGGGTGATATTGATTTTCACCACGATCTGCGGCGCGGCGACTGGTTCTCGGTTGTCTACGAGATGCGTGAGATCGACGGACAGAGCGCCGCGGCGGGAAGGGTCGTCGCCGCGGAATTCGTCAACAAGGGCCGCGTCTACCGCGCATTTTCATGGCAGGGTCCCGACAGCAGCGAGGCTTATTACGCGGAAGACGGCAAGAGCCTGCGCAAGGCTTTCATGCGCTCGCCGCTTTCGTTCACGCGCATTACATCGGGATTCTCGCTGGCGCGATTTCACCCGTTTCTCCAGACCTGGCGGGCCCACAAGGGCGTCGACTTCGCCGCGCCCACCGGGACGCCGGTCCACGCTTCAGGCGACGGCAAGGTGGCCTCCGCCGGGCGGCAGAACGGCTACGGCAACGCCGTCGTGCTGCAACATGGCGCTGCCTATTCGACCCTTTATGCGCATCTGTCGCGGTTCGCGAGCGGCCTCAAGCCCGGCGCGCGCGTCGCGCAGGGCGACGTCATCGGCTACGTCGGCCAGACGGGATGGGCGACCGGGCCTCATTTGCATTACGAATTTCGGGTCAATAGCGAACAGCGCGACCCGATGACCATCGCGTTGCCGACGGCGCAACCTCTCCCGGCTTCGGCGCTCGCTGGCTATCTCGGGCGCGTCTCCGTGCTCAGCGCCCAGCTCGGACTGGGGCACGGCGTCACGCTCGCCGGCGCCGAGTAATGGGAACGCAACTGAGCACGGAACTGCGCGCGAAACTGCGGTGAGCTCCGAGTTCTTCGTGGGGCTGATGTCCGGCACCAGCGTCGACGGCGTCGATGCGGTCCTCGCCGACTTCCACGTCAATCCCTGCCGCGCATTGACCCGCACCCACGTTGCCTTCGCTCCAGGACTGCGCGAGGAATTGAACGCGCTGCAGCTAAGCGGCGCCGACGAAGTCCATCGCGGCTCGCTTGCAGCCAACGCCCTGATGGATTGCTGTGCGACGGCGGTCGCGGCGGTCCTGTCGGCGGCGCGCTGCGACGCTCGCGACGTCGCGGCGATCGGACTGCACGGACAGACGATCCGTCATCGTCCTGAGCTAGGCTACACCACGCAGCTCGCCAACCCGGCGCGATTGGCCGAGGCGACGAGCATCACGGTGGTTGCGGACTTTCGCAGTCGCGATGTCGCGGCCGGCGGCCAGGGGGCGCCTCTGGTGCCGGCATTCCACGCCGCGGTCTTTTCCAAACCGGACAGGCACCGTGTCGTGGTCAACATCGGCGGCATTGCCAATGTCACGGGTCTGCCCCCAGGAGGACCGGTGCGAGGGTTCGACACCGGTCCGGGCAACACCATCATGGATGCGTGGTGCGAGCGTCACACCGGCCAGCCGTACGACCGCCATGGGGCCTGGGGCGCTGGCGGCAGGGCAATCTCGGAGCTTTTGCGCTCGCTGCGTGCCGAGCCTTATTTCGCGCTGCCTCCCCCCAAGAGCACCGGGCGCGACCGTTTTCATCTGCGATGGCTGGGCAAATACCTGAAATCGTCGTATTCACCGCAGG